>JANJUA010000121.1 GCA_024710825.1 Solirubrobacteraceae bacterium | reverse complement strand
CACGCCCTCGCCCACATCACCGCCATCCAGCATCGCAACGGCGTGACCGACATCCTCACCCGGGTCGCGGAGGACAACGTGGCGGCCCGCAAGTGGCTGCAGAAGATGGGCACCGAAGAGCTGGCCGTCACGCGGCTGCGCAAGATCGGGCCGTGGAAGCGGACGACGGTCGAGACGCTGCCCGGCGGCGACCAGGCCGCCGCCCTCCTGGCCCGGCAGGTGGGCGCGTCGTGAGCGTCGAGGCGCAGCAGGCGAACGTCGCGCGGTCGCCGTCGATCGCGGGCGTCGTGCGCGACGCCTGGGCCGGGTCGCTGCCCGAGCGCTACGCGGAGCCGCGCACCAGCGTGCCCTTCGCGCGCGCCGTGCGCGCACAGCTCCGCCCCGGGCAGCGCATCCTCGACGTGGGGTCCGGCTCGCTGCCGTTCCTGGCTCCGGAGGACCTGCCGGAGGGCGCCCACTACGCCGGCACCGACATCTCCGGCGACGAGCTGGCGAAGGCCCCGGAGGGCTGGTACCACGCCAGCTACGTGTCGGACGTCACCCGGCGCAGCGACGAGCTCGTCGGCTCCTACGACCTGGTCATCAGCAACCAGGTGCTCGAGCACGTCAAGCCGCTCGACGCCGCCATGGAGAACATGCGCGCCTACCTGGCGCCGGGCGGCACGATGGTCGCCAAGTTCTCCGGCACCTTCTCGATCTTCGGGCTGATCAACCGCATGGTCCCGCACAAGCTGGCCGTGTGGGGGCTGCACCGCTTCCTGGGCTACGACCCCGAGCACATCTTCCCGGCCCACTACGACCACTGCTGGGACTCGGCGTTGCGGCGGATGCTCGCGCCGTGGAGCGAGGTCCGCATCGACCCCCTGTACATGGGCGCGGAGTACCTGAGCTTCGTGCGCCCGCTTCAGGGGCTCTACGTGGGCGCGGAGGAGATCTGGGCGCGCCGCGACGTCCGCAACCTGGCCGCGTACTACATCGTCACCGCGAAGCGCTGACGCTCGGTCAGCGACGCTTCGGCGGCGGCACGACGCGGAGGTGGCGGGCCCAGTCCACGCCCTCGCCCACGTCGAAGGCGTACATCCCGTCGTGCTCGCGCAGGCCCGCGCTCCGGGCCATCGCCACCAGCGGATCCGGCTGGCCGAACGACGCGTACATCGCGCTGGACTCGAACATGAGCGCGAAGCCCGGGCCGCCCGTGTCGCCCACGTAGCCGCCGTAGCGCGCCAGCGCCCGCAGGATCGTCTTCTGCCAGGCCGGCGCGCGCAGCGCGTCGATCTGTCGCCGGCTCATCGCCAGCTGGAGCCGCGCGCCCATCGGCGGGGCGGGGGTCCCCGCCGCGCACGCCGCGTCACCGTCGTTGGCGGGGTACACGTAGCTGCCGTTGGACCCCCGGCGGACGCCGTGGCCGAACGAGGTGTCCCCGCTCGTGCAGCGCAGGACGACGAACAGCGCGTGGTTGATGCGGCCCGCCTTGAGCTCCTGGGCGCGGATCATGCCGGCGAGGTTGCCGAAGCCCGACGCGGTGCCTCCGTCGCCCAGCCCGTCGCCGTCGATCCGGATCCGCCCGCCCCAGGAGAACGACAGCGTCCCGCCGCCCGCGGGCTTGTCGTGCACCTGCCAGAGGTCGTACTCCCAGCCGTCCGGCGTCACGACCGTCATGTGGCCGTCGCTCCCGGCGGCCGGGCGTGCCTCGGAAGGGATCCGGATGCGGCGGCCCGCGATCGCGTTGCGCCCCCAGCCGGCCGTAGGTCGCAGCCGGTAGACGGGATCGGTGGACTTCGCGTAGTACGTCGGATGCCCGTAGTCGTAGGAGGTGCCGGCGGTGCCGACGACCATCGGCGCCGGGACGCCCGACGAGAGGATCTGGCGGACCATCTCGTCGGACCGCGGATGGGCGCGCGTGCCGTTGGGGATCGGCCGGTTGAACGGCGAGCTGCGCGCGTACGGGCGCCAGCCGGCGGGCGGCCAGCGATGCGCGCCGAAGCCCTTGTAGCTCTTGGCCGCCGAGGCCTGGGCGCTCGGCTCGGAGTCGCGCTCGCCCCGTTCCAGCCCGTAGGCGGCCGCCGCGACGGCGAGCACCGGCACCACGGCGAACAGGGCGCTCCTGCGCAGACGGCGGGTCATCTGTCTCCGAAGGCTCGAGCGAAGCGGGCGAGGCCGGCCAGGAAGCCGGACCCCCAGGCGATGTGCATCACCGGCAGCACGACCGCGAGTCGCGCCGCGTCCGCCGGGCGCTCCGCCCGCCGGAGGCTCGCCACCGTCGACGCCGCCAGCGCGGCGCCGTAGACGGCCACTCCGAGCCGGGCCGGCCGCCGCAGCGGACCCGGCGACGCGGCGAGCGCCACGGTCACGACGAGCGCGGGCGGCAGGAGATGGCTGCGGCGCATGCTCCCCGGATGGCGCAGCGCGGTCTTGGCGCGGTACAGGCCATAGCGCCCATACTGCCGGAACAGTCCGCGGAGGGTGGAGCGCGGCAGGTACTCGGCGGCCATCTCGGCGAGGCAGACGATACGGCCGCCCTCGCCGAGGACGCGGGCGGCCAGCTCCGAGTCCTCGTTGATCGGGAAGGCCTCGTCCCAGCCGCCGAGCGCCTCGAGCGTCGACCGGCGCCAGAGGCCGGCGAACACGCCCGTGTCGAGGTCGATCTCGCCGGGCGCGCCGTCGGGCCCGTCGGCGCTCATCCGCCACTTGTCGGAGCCGCCCACCCCGAGCCGCGTGCCCAGCGCGAGCGTCACCCCTCCGGACCAGCCGCCGTTGGGCCGCGGGATCACGAGGCCGGACACCCAGCTGACCGGGTCGGCGTCGTCGGCCTCCAGCCGCTCGATCCCGGCGGCCAGGTAGCGCGGTGGGAAGAGCGTGTGGGCGTCCATGCGCGCCACGTATCTGCCGCGCGCGTGGCGCAGGCCGACGTTGAGCCCGGCCGGGATGTTGCGCTGCGGGTTGTCGAGCACGCGGATGCGCGGATCGTCCCGGGCGGCCTCCTCGAGGATCGCCCGGGTGCGGTCCTGCGAGCGCCCGTCGACGAACAGCAGCTCCATCGTGCGGTCGCCGAGGTCCTGGGCGCGCATGGCGGCGATGGCGCCCGGCAGGTGGCGCTCCTCGTCGAGCACCGGGATCAGGACGCTGACGTCGGGCTCGGCCGTCATGCGGCGCGCGCGGCGTCGGCGCGCCGGGCGATCAGGAGCAGCGCCGGTCCGAGGCCCAGCAGGACCCAGAGCCGGCGGTCGTCGACGTTGGAGAGGAAGACTGAGGCGGTCAGTGCTCCCAAGGTAGCGAGCAGGGTCGCCCAGGAGAGCGCGGTCATGCTGGCGTCGCCCGCGGCGTCGAAGCGGCGCGCGGCGCGCCAGCAGGCGGCCAGCGCTCCCCAGACGACGGCCAGGAACAGCAGCAGCCCGACGATGCCCGTCTCGGCCCAGAGCTGGAGGTAGACGTTGTGCACGACGATGCGCTCGCGGATCAGGAGGTCGATGCTCGGCAGGGCGCCCGGTCGGTCGACGAAGTCGGGGGAGACCGCCGGGAACTGCGCCAGGCCGGCACCGGCCACCGGATGGGCCTCGACCACCCGCCAGGCGACCTGCCAGGTGTCCGAGCGGCCGCTGCCGCCGTCGCCCACGTTGGTGATCCGCTCCCAGGCGGCCGGGGAGGCGGAGAACCAGAGGCCCGCGACCACCACGAGCACCACCGTGAACAGCGCGATGACGGTGCGGCGGCCGCGCCACAGGGCGAACGCGCCGACGAGGACGACGGCCGCGGCGAGCAGGCCGCCGCGCGACTCGGTCGCGGCCAGGCCGAGCGCGAGCAGCGCCATGACGGCGCCGAGCCCCAGCCGCAGCAGCGGCCTGCCGGGCCGGGCGGCCAGCCCGGCGGCCATCATCATCGCCGGCACGATCGCCGCCGCGAGGTAGTTCGGGTCGTGGGTGCCTCCCTGGAGCCGCCCGGCGTCGGTGACCGCGCTGTCGGCGCCCGACCCCAGCCCCCCTCCGGCGATCCCCGCCAGGATCGACAGCGCGGTGCCGGCCACGAACGCCGCGGCGACGTAGCGCACGTGCTCGGGGCGCCGGACCAGGGTCGCGACCATCAGGAAGGCGACGGCGGCGATGGCCATCCGCAGGAGCACGCTGCTCACCGCCGGGGTCATCTCCGGTGCCCACAGCAGCGTGACGGCCGCCCAGGCGAGGAACCCCAGCACCGCGGCGACCAGGCGCGCGTGACGGTGCAACAGCTCCCGCGCGGCGGTGTTGCCGCCCGCCAGCGCTCCGATCCAGACGACGAACACGACGAGCAGCGCGTAGTTGGACCCGGCGCCGCGCGTGCCCGGGATCCCGCTGATGAACAGCGTGGTGATCCAGCCGGCGAGCGCGAGCTGGGGGTTGAGGATCGCGAGCGGGACGAAGATCGCCGCGGCGAGCAGCCCCACGCCGAGCGTGGGGCGCGCCGCTATCAGCGCCCCGGCCGGCACGGCGGCCAGCAGGGTCGCCGCGACGACGAGGGCGTGCGGCGTGAGCGCCAGCCGCCGGTGCGCGACCGCGCCCAACGGCCTAGGACCCGATCCGGACGCGGGCCGTGCCGTGGGCGCGCGGGGGCCTGCTGTCCGACGACGAGATGACGCCCAGCGGCTGGCCGAACGCCGCGGGGCGCGGCGTGGTCGCCCCGTAGGCGCCCTCGCGGGAGGCCCGTGTGCCGACGACCACCAGCCCGGCGGACATGACGCCCAGGTGGTCGAGCGCCTCCTGCGTCATGCGCAGGTCGTCGCGCCCGGTGTTGCCCGGCCGGACCACCAGGAGGATGTCGTCGACGTGGTTGACGACGCGCAACGCGTCCGCCACCCGGCCGACCGGAGGGGTGTCGACGATGACGTAGTCGGCCTCCTCGCGCGCCTGGGCGATCAGCTCCGGCAGCCTTCGGGAGAGCGTCTGGATCAACGCGTCCCCGTCGGCGGTCGCGGGTGCGCTCAGCACCCGCAGCCGTCGTGACCGCGGCGCGGTCTCGAGCACGGTGGCCAGCCGCGCGCCCGAGCGCACGAGTCGGCGCACGTCGGACTGGACTCCCAGCCGGCGTCCGACCTCGCCCTTGCGCAGGTCGAGGTCCAGCAGGACGACGCGCTTGCCCATGCCCACCAGCGTCTCCGCCAGGCCGATGGCCGACGTCGTCTTGCCGTCGCCCTCCGTGGGGCTCGTCAGCATGATGACCTGGCTGTCGGACCCGCCGCGATGCGCGAGCTGGACCTGAAGCGCCCGGAGCGCCTCGAGCATCGCCGCTCCGGGGGGCGCGTCGGGGTGGGCGGCGTAGCGACGGTCGAACGGGACGCGGGCGAGGACGGGCAGCGGCGACAGCGTCATCAGCTCGTCCTCGTCGCGCAGGCGGCGGTCGAGCTGCTCGAGCAGGAGCGCCACTCCGGTGCCCAGCGCGGTGCCGACGAGCAGCGCCAGGGCGATCACGAGCCAGGTGGCCGCGCCGGTCGAGGAGACCTCGGCCTCGGCGGTGCGCAGCAGCGAGAAGTTCGGGTCCTGGCCGTCGGCGATGGACTCGAGGCTGCTCTGCTGGGCCGCCAGGGCCGCGCTGCTCGCCGGGTCGGGCGAGTCGCGCAGAGCGGCCCGGCGCGCCTCGATGCTCTTGAGCTGCGCGTCGACCTGGTCCCCGAGCGTCTCCGCGCGCGCGTCCAGCGCGGCGCTCGCGTACGTGTCGGCCAACGCCACGGCGGCCTCGGCGCTCGGCGCGGTCGCCGTCACCGTGACGATGTTGCTGTCGCCCTGCGCGTCGACCGCGATGCTCTCGATCACGTCGGTCGCGCTCGTGCCCGCCCCGAGCTCCTCGGCCGCCGTCTCCGCCGCCTGCTGGGAGCTGAGGACGCTGGCGGCCGTCTGGAGCGTGCGGGTCGGGTCGACGGACTCGCTGAGCACGGGGAGGCCGGGGATGTCGTTGGAGACGGGCGTCACGAGGATCTGCGCCGTGGCCTGGTACTCGGCCGGGCGCAGCGCCAGCCACGCCACGGCGGCGAGCACGACCGTGAGGGCGGTCAGCGCGACCACCCAGGGGTGACGCCGGACGGCGCGGGTGTACGGCGCCGCCGCGTGCTCGTCGTTGCCGGCGCGACGTGGGCTCATCGCGGATACGACGGAGCGGTGCATGCGGCCTCCTCGATTGGTGTTTCGCTCCGCGCGAGGGCGGAGGCCGCCGCTAGAGACAGTCGACTGTGATCGGCGCCGACGAGGTCGGCCAGGTGCCGCTCGACCTGCTCGGCGACCGTGGACCAGCTCGAGCCGGTCATTACGCGCGTGTGGCCCGCGGCGCCCATCCGGGCGGCCAGCTCGCCATCGCCGACGACGGTCTCGAGCGCCGCGGCCAGGGCCACGGGGTCGCGGGGCGCCACCATGAGCCCGGTCTCGCCGTCCACGATCGCGGCGCCGAGGTCGCCGACGTCGGTGGCCACGACCGCGCGGCTCATGGTCATCGCCAGGTGCACGACGCCGCTCTGGTAGCTGGCGAGGTAGGGCATGGCGACGACGCGGGCGCGCCGGAAGAGCTCGGGGACGTCCTCGACCGGGACGTACCCGGGACGCACCTCCACCAGCCCAGGACGCTCGGCCGCCCAGCGCAGCACGTGGTCCGTCTCACCCTCCTCGGGCACCGACGGGCCGGCGATGGTGAGCCTGGCCCCGGGGCGGCGCGCGCTCAGCGCGTCGAAGGCCTCGAGCAGCACGGGCAGGCCCTTCTGCCGGTACCAGGAGCCGAAGAAGAGGATGCGCTCCTCGTCGGAGGGCGCCGGCGGCGTGGCGGCGAAGATGCCCTCGTCGCCGTGGGGGATGGCGGCCAGCCGGGTCGGCGGCCAGGTCTCCTCGTACTCGCGCACGCTTCGCTCGCCGTGGAGGAAGAGCAGGTCGAAGCTCGGATAGGCGCGCCGCAGCATCGACAGGGTCAGCCCCGAGGAGACGAACAGGTCGTCGCCGCCCCAGCGGTTGAAGGGGCGCACGTTGTGGCAGACGTGCGCGACGGGGGTCGACCCGCTGACGGCCGTGGCCAACCGTGCGCCTCCCGCCGTCAGCGCCATGTCGAGGCTCCCGTTGAGCAGGACCGCGTCGTAGCCGCCGACGCGTACCTCGCGAGCGATCCGACCCCACGTTCGCGCCAGGCGGACGGCGGTGTGCGCGCGGCGCGTCACCGAGCGCAAGGAGCCCGCCTTCGCCTCCTGGCGCGACGCGCCGGCGGCAAGCAGCGGGCGGCGTCGCGCCGCGCCGGAGCGATGGGCGAGCTCCTGGTCGCGCGTGACGATCAGGTCCACCTCGTTGCCGCGTTCGGCAAGGGCGTCGGCGAGCTGCGTGGCATAGTGCAGCAGGCCGCCGAAGGGCGTAGGCTCGATGACTGCTAGGCGCATGGCTGACTGCCATGATGCGCGGTGCACGGGGCGGTCGACGGGCAGGTCTGCGCCGGCCGGGCGGGGAACTCCTCAGGGCGATTGGGGAGGCATCTCCCCACCGGTGAGAGCGGTTCGTCACGGGGGTGGGAGGATCGCGTTGCACTTCAATGGCGGTGTGACCTCGACGGCCGATCCACTGCGCGTCCACGTCCTGATCGACTCGCTGAACTGGGGCGGCGCGGAGACGCTGCTCGCGGACTTCGCCACGGGCGCGCCGAGCGCCGGGATCGAGCTCTCCGTCGGCTATCTGCAGGACGTCAACGACTCGCCCTCCGCCGGCCGCCTGCGCGCGAGCGGGGTGGAGCCCGAGCTCGTGGGCGTCCGCAAGCTGCTCGATCGGAAGTCGGCGCTGAGGGTGCGCAGCCACCTCGCGCGCATCCGGCCCGACATCGTGCACACGCACCTCGGCGCGGCCGACGCGCTGGGTACCGTGGCGGCGCGGTCGCTGCGGCTGCCGGCGGTGTCGACGATCCATCTCGTCGAGAACGCAGGACCGGCCGGCAGTGCTCGCGAGGCGGCCCGCCGTCGCGTGATGGCGCTGGCGCGCCGTCGCGGCAGCGGGCGCGTGATCGCGGTCTCCGACGCGGCGCGCGCCGCCTACGTGGAGGGCGGCTGGGACCGTCCCGAGCGCGTGGTCACCGTCCACAACGGAATCGCCGCCCTGCGCCCCGCGGCGCCGCGGGCCGGGACCCGCGCCGCGCTCGGGCTGTCGGATGACGTCCCCGTGATCGCCATGGCCTCCGTGCTGCGCGACGGCAAGGGCCACGACACGGCCGCGGCCGCGCTCGCGCGCCTGCGCCGCGACCACCCGGACGTCACGCTGCTCGTCATCGGCGACGGGCCGCAGCGGGCGGAGATCGAGGCGCTGCTCGAGCCGCTCGGCGACAGCGTTCGGCTGCTGGGCCTCCGTGACGACGTCCTCGACCTCCTGGCCGCCGCCGACGCCGTCCTGCTCCCCACCCGGATGGACGCCTTCCCCACGGTGCTGCTCGAGGCGGCCGCGGTCGGCGTTCCCGCCGTGGCCCCCGCGGTCGGAGGCGTGCCCGAGATCGTCGTCGACGGCGAGACCGGGCTGCTCGTGGCGCCGCCGCCGGGCCCGGAGGAGGTGGCGACGGCGCTGTCGCGGCTGCTGTCCGACGCGGACCTGCGCGCCCGCATGGGGGCATGCGCGCGACGGCGCTTCGAGACGCGCTTCACCGCGGCCCACTGGGCTGCGCGCTGCCGGGCCGTCTACGACGCGGTACTGGGGTAGACGTGGCCGGGGCGGCAGCCCCTGCGCTGGGCACGCGGACCCTTCGCGGCATGTTCTGGGCCTACGGGTCCTATGCCGGCGGGCGCGGTCTGGTCCTCGTCACGACGGTGATCCTGGCGCGCCTGCTGACGCCGGCGGACTTCGGCGTGGTCGCGCTCGCGCTGACGTTCATGGTCTTCCTCGACACGATCAAGGACCTGGGGCTGGGGCAGGCGCTGATCCTGGCGTCCGACGACGAGGTCGACGAGCGCGCGCAGACGGTGTTCGGCTGGTCGCTGATCATCGGCCTCGCGCTGTGTGCGGTCACGGTCGCGATCTCGCCGCTCGCCGGGAGCTTCTTCGACAGCGACGAGCTGATGCCGATCGTCGCCGTGCTCGGCTTCAACTTCGTCCTGCGCTCGCTGGGCGCGACGCACTACGCGCTGGCGTCCCGGGCGCTCGACTTCCGCTCGCGCACGATGGCGGAGCTCGCCGACGTCGTCATGCGCGGCGGCGCCGGCATCGCGCTCGCCCTGCTCGGCTTCGGCGCCTGGAGCCTCGTCATCGGCTACCTGGTCGGGACCGCCGCGATGGTGGTCACGATCTGGCTGCGCATCAGCTTCCGCCCGGTGGTGCGGCTCTCGCGCCGGTACCTGCGCCAGCTGCTGAGCTTCGGGGGGACGCTGACGCTCGTCGACATCGGCCAAGCGTTCGCCCACGAGCTCGACTACCTGTTCATCGGGCGCGTCCTCGGCGTCGGGGAGCTCGGGCTGTACTCGATCGGCTTCCGGCTTCCGGAGCTGTTGATCGTCAACCTGGCGATCGTGGCCGGGACGGTGCTGTACCCGGCGTACTCGCTGATGGATCGAGAGCGGCTGCGCGAGGCCTTCCTCTCGTCGCTGCGCTACACGGCGCTGCTCGTGCTGCCGATGGCCGTGGGCCTCGCGCTGCTCGCCGAGCCCGTGATCCTGACCGTGTTCGGCGATCAGTGGGTCGAGGCGATCCCGGTCATGCAGGTTCTGGCCGTCTACGCCGTCGTGGTGACGCTCAACGTCCCGGCCGGGACCGTGTACAAGGTCACCGGGCGGGCCTGGATCCTCGTCGCCTTCACCGTGCCCTACGTGATCGTCCTGTTCGTCGCCCTGTCGATCTTCACCGCGGACGGGATCGTCGCCGTGGCCGCGGTGATGGCGGCCCTGCAGGGCGCCTTCGCGGTCATGGGCTGGGCGGTGACCTGCAGGGTGCTGCGGGTGACGCCGCTCGAGATCGCGAGGTCGCTCATGGGGCCGGCCGCCGCGGCCGCCACGCTGGGGCTCGCGCTCCTGGGCGTCCTCGCGCTCCTGTCCGGTCCGGTGGTGACGCTGGCGGCGGGCATCGTCGTCGGGGCGATCGCCTACCCGCTCGGCGTGCGGATCTTCGCGCGCGACGCCGCCGTGCGGCTCATCGACATGGCCCTGCCTCAGCGAGCGGAGCGGCGGGCGGCGCCGACGGCGGCCCAGGCCGGGCTCGCCCGCAGAGCACGCACGGGCGCCGCCACCTTGAGGCGGAACCTCAGCCGCTCGTCGGCGCGGTAGACGCCGATCCGCGGCAGCGTCATGCGCTCCAGCGCGGACGGAGTGCGGGGCCAGGCGGCCACGCGCGCGGGCAGCGTGACCGCCGCCTCGTAGCCGGCCGCGGCGGCCGCCGCGGCGACCCGGGCGTCGTGGGCGCCGAAGGGGTAGGCCAGCGTCCTGCACGGCAGGTCCAGCGCCTCCTGCAGGAGATGGCGCGAGCGCCGGAGCTCGCGCGCGAGATCGGCGTCGGAGAGCGTCGGCAGCCAGGGGTGGCTGCAGGTGTGCGAGCCGACCTCCCAGCCGCGCCGGGCGACGTCGGCGAGCTCGTCGACGGTCATGCCGTCCAGCTCGGCGGCATGCTCGGTGGCGAGGTGCTCGGCGACCTCCGGCCACGTCATCGGCGTGCCGGAGAGGATCGGATCGGTGGGCGCGTAGACCGTGGCCACGGCCCCGAGGCTCTCGAGCACCGGCAGCCCGAGCCGGTGGACCGAGGCGAGCGCGTCGTCGAAGCTGACGACGAGCAGGCGCTCGCTCGCCCTCGCGGACGCCGCCTCGGCGACGGTGGCCGCGCGATAGCCGCGGCGCAGGAAGTGCGAGACCTGGTCGTGCAGCTGGGCGGGCGTCACGGCCATCGGCGACGGCCAGCGGTCGCTGACGCCGTGGTAGCAGAGGGCGACGACGGCGCTCATCCCGCGATGAAGCGGGCGATGCGCCCGGTCTCCGCCTCGACGGTGTGCGTCCGCACGAGCTGCCGTCCCGCCTCCACGAGCGCCTCCCTGCGCTCCGGGTCGTCGACCAGGCCGCGCAGCGCGGCGACCGCGGCATCGGCGTCGCCCGCCCCGATCAGCTCGCTCGCGCCGCCGGCCGCCGCCCGCACGCCGCCGACGTCGGTGGCGACGACCGGCAGGCCGGCGGCGAACGCCTCGAAGAGAACCTGGGGCAGGCCCTCGGTCCACGACACGTGCAGTAGGAGGTCGCTCTCGCGGTAGCGGTCGGCGAGCCCGCCGTCGAACGGCACGTAGCCGAGCAGCTCGGCCCGGTCGTCGACGCCCAGCGCCCGGAGGCGGTCGGCCAGCGCGTCCTCGAGGGCGCCGGTGCCGCAGACCGTCAGCCGCCAGCGGCGGTCGCCGTCGTTGAGCGCGGCCAGGATGTCGGCCAGCAGCAGCGGGTTCTTCTCGGCGTCCAGACGCCCGACGCTGAGCAGGCGCACCTCGTCCGAGGGCTCGGGGCGGGGGCCGTCGTCGATCTCGGCCGCGCGGATCAGCGAGATCGTCGCGGGCAGCAGCTCGCGCGCCGAGCGGTACTGCTCGGCCAGCTCGGGCCCGACGACCACGACCGGCAGGCGGCGCGCCAGCAGGCGCCAGGCGCGTTCGAGGACCGCGCCGGCCGCCCACAGCCAGCGCCGGCCCGGATGCCTGCTGCGCATGTAGGCGTCCATGCTCTGACGCACGCCGAGCACGACGCGGCGCCCGCGGGCGCGCGCGAGGAGGGCGAAGGCGATCGCCAGCGGGTGCGGGCCGAGCAGCCAGACGGCGTCGACGTCGTCGAGCACCCGTGAGAAGCGCCGCAGCGACGCCGCCATGGTGCGCAGCGAGCGTGCCGGGGAGGTGAGCGCCTCGTAGAACGGCAGCTCCGCGAACGCCGCATGCTCCAGGCGGTAGGGCGCGCTGCCGGCGCGAGGATCGACCCGCCCGACGAGCGTCAGCCCCCGCACGCGCCGCGCGAGCTCGTCGAGGAACAGCGCGAACGCGTCGGAGGCATGCACCCGTCCGTCGACGCGCCGGTACGGGAAGTCGCAGTAGACGGCGAGCCGCAGCGCCGGCGGCGGGTCGTCGCGCGCCGGCGTCGGGGCCGGCGAGGTGACGGTCGCGTCGGTCATGCCGACGCCCCGGCCAGGATCTGGGGGAAGGCGAGCATCGCGGCGAGCATCCGCGAGTCGCAGCGCGGGCTCACGTTCACGCGCGGGACGTCCAGCGGGTCCCAGCGCCCGGCCGGCTGATGGCCGC
>JANJUA010000090.1 GCA_024710825.1 Solirubrobacteraceae bacterium | reverse complement strand
AACGCGTCCAGCACGAGGCGACCGACGCGATCGTCTCGCT
Organism: Solirubrobacteraceae bacterium; assembly: GCA_024710825.1. Classification (GTDB taxonomy): domain Bacteria; phylum Actinomycetota; class Thermoleophilia; order Solirubrobacterales; family Solirubrobacteraceae; genus Capillimicrobium. The sequence continues at coordinate 4,299 of JANJUA010000090.1, read as the reverse complement.
GATCCTGGCCGACCCGGAGGAGCGCAGCCACCGGACCCAGGACGTCGAGATCGTGGCCGAGATGCTGTCGGGCTCCGTGCAGGCGCTGGCCAACTGGTGGTACGAGCACCAGGAGGTCCCGCGCGCGGTGCTCGTGGATCGCGTGGTGGCGTTCGCCTGGCTCGGCCTGGAGCGCCTCAGCGCCAGCGCGGACTCCTAGGAGGCGTCCGGCCCGACGCGGAGAATGCTCCTGGCATGCGCGTCCTCGGCATCGATCCCGGCACCGCCAACACCGGCTACGGCGTGGTCGAGCGGCGCGGCGGGCGGCTCGTCGCCCGCGACGGCGGCGTGATCGCCACCGCGTCGGGCGCCGCGCCGGAGCGGCGCCTGGCCACGATCCACGCGGGGGTGTGCGACCTGCTCGACGAGCACGACGTCGACTGCGTCGCCCTCGAGGACCTCTTCTTCGGCCAGAACGCGCGCAGCGCCTTCCAGGTCGGGCAGGCGCGCGGCGTCGTGATGCTCGCCGCCGGCCAGCGCGGGCTGGTGTGCAGCTCCTACACGCCGCAGCAGGTCAAGGGCGCCGTCTGCGGCAGCGGCCGGGCGGACAAGGACCAGGTGCAGCGGATGGTCCAGGTGCTGCTCGCGCTGCCCGAGCTGCCGCGACCCGACCATGCCGCGGATGCGCTTGCCGTCGCCATCTGCCACGCCAACCGGGCGCCGCTCGCGGCCGCCATACCCGCATGATCGGGCTCGTGAGGGGGGAGGTCGCCGTCCGGCGGCCCGACCACGTCGTCGTGCTCGCGGGCGGGGTCGGCTACCGCCTCGCGGTCTCCGCGGAGACCCTGCGCCACGTTCCGGCGGCGGGCACCGAGACGACGCTGCACGCCCATCTCATCGTCCGTGACGACGCGCTCATGCTCTACGGCTTCGCCACGGAGGAGGAGCGCGACCTGTTCCTGCTGCTGCTCGGCGTCCAGTCGGTCGGGCCGAAGGTCGCGCTCGCCGTGCTCTCGGGCGGCCCGCCGCGCGAGCTGCTGCGGGCGATCGCCACGGGCGACGCGCCCCGCTTCCAGGCGGTGCCCGGGATCGGCAAGCGCACGGCGGAGCGGATCATCGTCGAGCTGCGCGAGAAGGTCGGGGCCGCGATCGTCGACCAGCCGGGCGTCCCCAGCGTGGGCCCCGACGCGTCCGACGCGCGCGGCGTCGCCCGCGAGGGCCTGCTCGGCCTCGGCTACAGCGCGGCCGAGGTCGAGGACCTGCTCGCCGCCGCCGACGGCGACACCGCCGAGGCGCTCATCTCCAGCGCCCTGCGGGGGACGCGCTCGTGAGCGTCCGCATCCAGACCCCCGAGGTCATCGAGGTGGAGGAGGAGCTCGACCGCTCGCTGCGTCCGCGCCGCCTGGAGGACTTCGTCGGCCAGGCGTCGCTGAAGGAGCAGCTCGCGGTGGCGATCGAGGCGGCCTCCGCCCGCGGCGAGGCGATGGACCACGTGCTGCTGGCGGGACCGCCGGGCCTGGGCAAGACGTCGCTCGCGCAGATCGTGGCCCAGGCGCTCGACGTCCCGTTCGTCCAGACGGCCGGCCCCGCGCTCGAGCGCAAGGGCGACGTCGCGGCGTTCCTCACGGCGCTCGAGCCGCGCAGCGTGTTCTTCGTCGACGAGATCCACCGTCTCCCACGCGCGCTGGAGGAGACCTTCTATCCGGCGATGGAGGACCGCCAGCTGCCGATCACCGTCGGCCAGGGCGCCGGGGCCCGGGTCGTCACGCTCGACCTGCCGCCGTTCACGCTCGTGGGCGCCACGACGCGCGCGGGGCTGCTGACCACCCCGCTGCGCGACCGCTTCGGCATCCAGGCTCGCCTGGAGCACTACGCGCCGAGCGAGCTGGCGGCGATAGTGCGCCGCTCGGCGGACATCCTCGGCATCGAGATCGACGAGCGCGGCGCCCTGGCGATAGCCGCTCGCGCCCGTGCCACGCCCCGCGTCGCCAACCGCCTGCTGCGCCGCGTGCGCGACTTCGCGGAGGTCCGCGCCGGCGGCGTCGTCACCGAGGAGGCGGCCGCCGAGGCGCTCGCGCTGTTGGAGGTCGACGCGGAGGGGCTCGACCGCCTGGACCGCGAGATCCTCGCCGCCGTGTGCGAGAAGTTCGCCGGCGGCCCGGTCGGGCTGTCGACGCTCGCGGTCGCCGTGAGCGAGGAGCAGGACACGATCGAGGACGTCTACGAGCCGTACCTGCTGCAGAAGGGGTTGCTGAAGCGCACCCCGCGGGGTCGCGTGGCCACTCCGGCGGCATTCCGGCACCTCGGCCTCGACCCGCCCGAGCAGGCGCTCTTCTGAGCGACGTCGCGCCGCGGCGCGCGCACTACCCTTCGCAATTCTCATGGCTCACCTGTTCATCTGCCCGAACTGCGGCACCCGCTCGACGGCCAGCGACCGCCAGCGCGGCTTCTCGCGCGAGGCGCGCGGCTGCCCGAAGTGCGGGTTCACGTTCCTGTTCGAGCTGATGGACGACTACTACCCGGCGCCTGACGCCGCTTTCTTCACCGCCGACCAGAGCGGGCGGCTGATCCACTGCGGGCGCGGCGCGTTCGAGCTCACCGGCCTCGACGACGAGCGCGTGATGGGCCGCCCGGCGTCCGACGTGCTGGGGCTGGCCTTCGACGACGGCACCGACCACGTGGCCCAGGCGCTCGAGTGGGGGGTGCGCGTGCTCGGCAAGCCGGTGAAGGTCCACGCGGAGGGCGATCTCCCGGCGGCTGCGACGGCCGATCTGTTCCCCGCCTACGATGACGACGGCGGCCTGCTGATCGTGCTCACGCCGGCCAAGGCCGCCAAGTCGTCCGCCTCATGACCGATCGCCGCCGAAACCTCTTCATCCTGCTGCTCGTCTTCGGGCTGCTGGCGACATCGCTGGCCGTCATCGCGACCAAGCCCACGCGGCTCGGGCTGGACCTCCAGGGCGGTGTCGAGCTCATCTACGAGGCGCAGCCGACCCGCGACGCCGAGGTCACCCCCGACGCCCTGGACCGGGCGATCGACATCATGCGTCAGCGCGTCGACCAGCTCGGCGTCGCCGAGCCGGAGCTCCAGCGCGCGGGCTCCAACCAGATCCAGGTCTCGCTGCCGGACGTCTCGAACGCCGAGCGGGCGGAGGAGCAGGTCGGCCAGGTCGCCCAGCTCTACTTCTACGACTGGGAGCCGAACGTCATCGGCCCCGACGGGGAGCCGGCGCCCAACGACCCGGAGGTCACCGGCGGGCCGCAGGCGGGCAGCGCGACGTTCGGGATCCCGCTGTACGACGCGGTGCGGCGCGCGGCGCAGCGGCCCGCCACGAACCCGGACAAGGCGACGACGGAGAGCCGCTTCTACCTGCTCGACACCAAGAACGAGAAGGTCGTCGCCGGCCCGGAGGGCTCGCGCGAGGACCTGTTCGCCGAACGGACGGAGACCAAGCCCGGGCCCGACGAGGAGGTCGTCGAGGTCAAGCCGGGCACGATCGTCGTGCGCGCGCAGGTCCCCGACGACGCGGCGCCGCCTGACCGCTGGTACGTCCTCAACGACGCGCCCGCGCTCAAGGGCACCGACATCAAGGACCCCGAGCAGAACTTCGACAACGGCCCCGGCGGCTCCGGCCAGCCGATCGTCACGTTCGGCTTCACCAGCCACGGTCGCGAGGTGTGGCAGGAGGTCACGCGCGAGATCGCCCAGCGGGGGCAGGCCAACCAGGTGCCGGGCACCGACCCGTCGACCGCGGCGCAGCACTTCGCGATCGTGCTCGACGACGAGCTCATCTCCGTCCCGTTCATCGACTACCAGCAGAACCCGGACGGCATCGACGGCGTCAACGGCTCGCAGATCGAGGGCGGATTCACGATCGACTCGGCGCAGGAGCTCACGAACCTGCTGAAGACCGGCGCGCTGCCGCTGCGCCTCGAGCTGATCTCGCAGTCGCAGGTGTCGGCGACCCTGGGCCAGCAGGCGCTCGACGAGGGCCTGATCGCGGGCGCCATCGGCTTCCTCGTCGTCGCGCTCTTCCTGCTCACGTTCTACCGGGTGCTCGGCATCATCGCCGTGGGCGCGATGACCGTGTACGGCATCTACCTGTTCGCGCTCGTCAAGCTCATCCCGGTGGTGATGACGCTGCCGGGCATCGCGGGGCTGGTGCTGACGCTCGGCGTCGCGGCGGACGCGAACATCGTCATCTTCGAGCGCATCAAGGAGGAGGTGCGCGCGGGCAGATCCATCCCCGCGGCGATCACCGCGGGCTACAAGAAGGGCCTGGCGGCGATCATCGACGCGAACGTCGTCACGATCGTCGT
>JANJUA010000072.1 GCA_024710825.1 Solirubrobacteraceae bacterium | reverse complement strand
GTAGACGTTGACCATGACGCCCGCGACGTCGGCGTCCGGCGCGTCGCCCGCGAGTCGCAGGTGGCGCTGCCACGCCTGGTCGGCGAGCCGCAGCTCCGCGAGCCCCGACTCGGTGAACCGGTTGTCCTGGAAGTTCTCGCCGACGCCGGCCGCCTGGAAGCGAGCGCGCGCGAGCGCGGACCATGCGGCGGCGTCCTGCGGCGAGGCCTCGACCTGCGTCTGGAGCTCCTCGGCGCGCTTCTCGAACGTGTCGTCGCTGCTCGTGCCGCTGTTCGACGAGAACGCGTCGAACAGGCCGCCGCTCACCTCGCCGCCGATCCCGAACAGCACCAGGCCGCCGCCCATCAGGACGGCGAGTGACAGGTACACCGCCTGGATCGTGCGGCGCCGACGCCGATCTCTGAGGTCAAACAGCATCTTCTTCGGCTTCCTCTCGGAGGTCCACGGGTCCCTCCTTGGGAGCGAACACCGAAGCGAGCAGGATACTCAGCTCGAACAGGAGGAGCAGCGGCACCATGAGGATGAGCATGGTGATCGGATCGGTCCCCGGCAGGAGCATCGCCAGGACCGCGATCACCAGCAGCGCGTAGCGGCGGTTCTTGCGCAGCTGCCCCACGCTGATGACGCCCAGCCGCGTCAGCGCGAGGATCCCGACCGGGATCTGGAACAGCACGCCCGTGGCCAGGAGCGTCAGCGCCGTGAACCGGTAGTAGTCGCGTGCCTGCACGAGCACGTTGAACTCGTCGGCATTGAAGTTCTGCAGGAACCGCACGGCCGCCGGCAGCACCATGAAATAGCCGAACAGGACGCCGCACGCGAACAGGAACGGGATCATCGCCAGCAGCGGCGTCGCGACGCGCCGCTCCCGCGGCGTGAAGGCCGGGATGATGAACGCGTACATCTGGTAGAGCAGCAACGGCATCGCCAGCAGGGCCGCGAACATGAAGGACACCATCAGCGTGGTGTTGAACGGCTCGCCGACGCCCAGGGTGACCGGCTTGTTGCCCTCGATCGTGTCCGGCAGGGCCTCGATCGTCGCCCGGAGGTCGGCGACCCGGCGCTGCATCGCGGCGCGCGTGGTCTCCGACAGTCCGGAGCCGGACCGCGCCAGATCCTGTGCCAGGGCGAGGTCGGCCTCGGCCAGCTGCTGCAGGGACTTCTGGGTCACCGCGATCTCGCCGAGCGGCCCCTGGCCCTTCTTGATCGACTTCTGCGTCTCCTTGTCGAGCGGGTGGTTGACGACGCTGAGGACCGTGCTGTTCTGCCACAGGCAGAGGGCGAACAGCACCACGAGCGCCACCACGCAGACGATGAGGCGCGATCGCAGCTCGTCGAGGTGATCGACGAGGCTCAGCCGGTCTTCATGACCGACGGGTCGGCGCAGGGCCGTCGCAGCCACGGGTCCGTCAGGTGCGGGGCTCGGCCGCGCCGGCGGTGTCGCCGGTTCCCGTCCGGGTCTCCTGCGAGGGCTCCTCGGCACGCGCGAGCGTCGCCCGCTCGGTGGGAGCGTCCTCGTCACCGCCGTCCGCGACGTCCTTGCCGGTGATCGAGTCCTTGAACTCGCGCATGCCCGTGCCGAGCTGCTTGCCCAGGCCGGGAAGACGCTTGGGCCCGAAGATGATCAGCACGATCAGCAGGACGATGCCGATCTCCAGAGGCCCGATCTGATTGAACATGCCCCCAGGTTACCGCTCGTCGGGCGAGATCGCCGTAGATCGTTGCGGTCAAGTCTTGGGGCCCGGCGTCCGATGTAGAGGACGTATGCCGGAGGCCCGTCGATGAGCGCCCAGCCCGAGCACCGCCAGAACGTGCGGCGCGTCGTGCTCCCCAGCGGCAAGGCGATCGACGTCGTGTACTACGACGGCCGCCCCGGGTGCGCCGCGCCGCGGCCGGAGCTGCACGTATGCGGCTCGTGCGGCTCCGAGCTCGTCTACCCGCTCGACTGGCAGGAGGCCGGATCGGTGCACTGGCAGGTGACGCTGCGCTGCCCCAACTGCGAGTGGGCCGGAACCGGCGTCTTCGAGCAGCCCGACGTAGAGCGCTTCGACCAGGAGCTCGACCGCGGCACGGCGGCCCTCGTCCGCGACCTCAAGCGGCTGGTGCGGGCGAACATGGAGGAGCAGGTCGAGCGGTTCGCGCAAGCGCTGCGCGACGACCACATCGTCCCCGACGACTTCTGAGCGCCGTGGTCCGTCTCACCGCGAGACGGACCGCTGCTAGGAGTAGCGCTCGACGACGCTGTCGGCGACCAGCAGCAGCGCCGCGTCCGGCGCCGGCATCTCTCGCTTGGCCTCGGCGACGATCTCCAGCGCCCGCGCCCGCGCGTCGTCCAACGCCCCCGAGGCGGCGATCCGGTCGCACAGCGCCTCCGCCTCGTCCGGCGTCTCAGGCCGGGCCGCGTCGCGCAGCGAAGGGTCGAGCTCGCGCGCGAGGATGAACGGCAGCGTGACGGTCCCGTCCAGCAGGTCGGTTCCGCGCGGCTTGCCGGTCCGCTCCACCGGGCCGCTCACGTCGAGGACGTCGTCCAAGAGCTGGAAGGCGAGGCCGATGCGGCGGCCGAACGCCCCGAGGTCCTCGTCGGGGGCGCCCGTCTCGAGCGCCCCGAGGCGGCACGCCGCCTCGAACAGCCGCGCCGTCTTCAGCTCGCAGCGGTGGAGGTAGCGCTCGAGCGTCACGTCGGTCCGGAACGCGTCCTCGCGCTGGAGCAGCTCCCCGGCCGCCAGCGCCGACGACGCATCCGACAGGATCCGGATCTCGTCGGCCCGGCCGTTGTCGACCAGCTCGCCGAACGCCCGGGCGAAGAGGTAGTCGCCGGTGGCGGTCGCCGCCGCCCGCCCGTGCGTCGCCCAGACCGTCGGACGGCCCCGCCGCAGCGGCGCGGCGTCGAGCACGTCGTCGTGGACGAGCGTCGCCGAGTGGATGAGCTCCACCGCCACCGCGGCCCGGACGAGCCCCGCGTCGTCGACCCCGACGGCCGGCTCGCCGCCCGCGAGCAGCACCAGCAGCGGCCGCAGCCGCTTGCCGCCGGCGGCGATCGTCGCGCCGGCATGGCCGTCGAGCGGCGGCGCCGCCTCCGCGGCGATCGTCCGCAGGCGCTCCTCGACCCGCGCCAGGCGCTCCCGCAGCCCTCCGCCGCGAGCGGCGACGACAGCGTCGACCTCGCCGCCGAGCATCGGCCTCCGCGCCTCGTCGCCCATCTCGTCTCTAGGCGACGATGCCGACGTGGATGGCGATTATCCCCCCGGCCGTGAGGATCCAGCGCAGGTCGCGCATGCCCGCGCGCTCCATCGCGGCGGCCAGGTCCTCGGGGCTCGGGAAGCGCTTGACCGAGCTCGGCAGGTAGGCGTACGCATCAGGGTCGCCCGCGAGCCGCCCGGCGAGGGGCACGATCCGGTCGAACCACAGCGAGAAGAACGTCGACAGCGGCGGACGCTGCGGGGTGGTGATCTCCAGGACGACGACGCGGCCGCCGGGGCGCACGACACGCGCCATCTCGCGCAGCCCGAGCTCGAGGTCGGAGAAGTTGCGCGCCCCGAACCCCACCGTGCACGCGTCGAACGAGTCGTCGGCGTAGCGCAGCGCCTGCGCGTCGCCCTGCTCGAACTCGATCTGCGGCGCCTTCGCCCGCGCCCGCTCGAGCATCCCCTCGGAGAAGTCGCTGCCGACGACCTGGCACCCCCGCGACGCGGCCTCGATCGCCAGGTCGCCGGTGCCCGTCGCCACGTCCAGCACCCGGGACCCGGGGCCGACCTGCGCGAGGTCGACCGCCCGCCGGCGCCAGCGATGGTGCAGCCCCGCCGTCATGACGGAGTTCATCGCGTCGTACACGCCGGCGATGCGGTCGAACATCGCCTGGACCTGGCCCTCCGGGAGGGTCCCGGTCGTCACGAGCCCACCTACTTCAGCGTGGCCAGGAAGTCGACGAGGGCGTCGAACTTCTCCGGCGGCAGGTCCTGGAAGGACGGCATCGGCGCGGTCGGGTTGATGAGCGTCCGCGCGAGCGCCTCCTTCGGCAGGCGCGCGCCGATCTCGGTCAGCGGCGGCCCGGGGCCGTCGTTGCCGTTCTCGCCGATCTTGTGGCACGCCAGGCAGCCCGACTGCGCGGTCACCTGCTTGCCCGCCTCCCAGTGCGCCAGCTCCTGGCCGCCCGCGGCCGCGATCTGCGCCGGGGGCTCCCGCTCGATCTCGTTCGGCGACCCGGCGTTGGCGCCGAGGTAGGTCAGGTAGGCCATCGCCGCGATGACGAAGATGCCGAAGGTGGTCGCGATCGGGCGCCGCTCGGGCCGCCGCTCGGGGCTGCGGTCGACGAACGGCACCAGGATCATCAGGATCATGCAGATCGTCGGGATGCCGATGGTCGCCAGCGGCACCAGCTCCGGCGGCTTGATGATCCGCAGCAGCTCGAAGAGGAAGAAGAAGTACCACTCCGGGCGCGGAACGTAGGTCGTCGTCGTCGGGTCGGCCTTGGGGCCCAGCTCGGCGCCGAGGACGATCGACATCGTGATGATGACGGCCATCACGATGACGGCCATGATCGAGTCCTTGGCGACCGCGTAGGGGAAGAACGGCTTTCCCTGCGCCTTCAGCAGCGCGTACTCGCGGAGGTACTCCTCCTTCTCCTGGCGGTTCACTTGGACTCCTTCCGGAGCTCAGGATCCGACTCGGCCTTCAGCCACGGGGGCGCCGTGGTGCCGAGCTTCGCCACGAGGTAGAGGTGCGCGCCGATCAGCGCGGCTATCAACCCAGGTATCAGCAGCATGTGGATGGCGTAGAAGCGCGAGAGCGTGGTCGCCCCGAAGTCGGGACCCGCTCGCAGGAAGTCCGACAGGTACGGGCCGACGAGCGGGCCCGTGCCGTTGATGTTCACGCCGACGATCGTCGCCCAGTAGGAGCGCTGGTCGAAGGGCAGCAGGTAGCCCGTGAACGACATGACCATCGTGAGGATCAGCAGGATCGCGCCGACCACCCAGTTCAGCTCGCGCGGATACTTGTACGCGCCGAAGAAGAACGTCCGCCCCATGTGCAGGAAGATGAGGATGACCATCACGGTCGAGCCCCACTTGTGCATGCCGCGCACGAACTCGCCGAGGAACGCCTCGTTCGTGATGAAGCGGGTCGACTCGTAGGCGTTGGTCGGCGACGGGTCGTAGTACATCGCCAGGAAGACGCCCGTCATCGCCTGGTTCAGGAAGGCGAACATCGTCGCCGAGCCCAGCGTGTAGAACCAGTTGGTCCCCTTGGGGACCTTGCGGAACATCATCCAGCGCGCGCCGCCGGACAGCGACGTGCGCTCGTCGACCCAGGCGACCGCGGAGGTACCGCCCTCCTTGAGGGTGTCCGAAGCCGACGGCTTGCGCTCGCCGGGGCGGCGAGGAGCCGGCTTCAGCTGCTCGGGGATCGGGGGGGCGGGGAGCTTGAGCTTCATGTGTTGGGGAGCTTGCGGATGGTGGGCCGCGACGGATAGACGTACTGGCCGATGCCGTCGAGTTCCTGACCGGGATCACGGGGAGAGAAGCGCCGCAGCTCGGAGTTCACCGAGAAGCGCGGGCCGATCTCCACCTGGCCGTCGCGGATGCGGGTGTAGAAGCGATCGAGCGGGCGGACCGGCGGGCCGCCGTCCACCTTGCCCTGGAAGTCGTAGACGCCGCCGTGGCACGGGCAGATGAAGCGCTCGGAGGCGGGCACGAAGCGCACCGGGCAGCCGAGGTGCATGCAGCGGGTCGAGATCGCGATGAAGCCGTCGTACTCGTCCTTCTGCGGCCCGTCGATCGACTCGTTGTGCCGGCGTACGTAGACGGTCGTCTTGCCGACCTCGCCGATGCCCGGCGTCTCGGTGATGACCTTCGGGATGTAGGTGTCGTCCGCGAAGTCGTCGGGCGCTCCGACCGCCTCCCAGCGGCGCTCCACCTTCTCGAACACCGGCCCGAGCGCGAAGCCCAGGGCGGGGAGCGCGAAGGCGGAGGCGGCGACGGCGCCCGCCACGTGGGTGGTGCCGGTCATGAAGCGACGCCGCGTGACGGTCTCGCCCTCGAACGCCCCCGGAATGTTCCGGTCGGCGGTGTACTTGCTCTTGGTCTGTCGTCGGTCCTTGGCCACGGCTTCTCGTGATCGTACTTCTTCAGGGGGGTCCACCGGCTCCTGCTTGCCGTCCCCAGCCAACGGCGTGCGCTCCGGCGGCCCATGCGGCCGCTGCGCCCGCCCGATCGTTCGCCGCATGTGCCTGAGCACACCGCGCGATCGTCTCGGCGAGGGCTCCGACCGCATCGACGTCGCCGAGGCGAGCCAAGCGGTCGAGGCCGAGAGCATAGAGGCGGTCGCCCGCCAGCAGCGCGAGGTCGAGGTCGGAGCCGGAAACCGTCGCCCCCTCGGCGTAGTGCAGGAGGTGCCCTTCGTGGATCGCCTCGACGAGCAGCGCGACCTCCTCGGAGCGCCCGGCGCTGCGCGGCCCGGAGGCCGCCCGGCGGGCCGGCTCGGAGTCCTCCGCGACGACTTCGGCGCGCAGAGCGTCGGCCAGCAGCCCGCCCTCGGCGCGCAGCGCCTCCGCGAGGCGCGCGCTCATTCCCAGGCCTCCGCGAAGGCCGCGGCCGCGACGGCCACGGTGCGCTGAACGTGCTCGTCCGTGTGGGCCAGCGAGGGGAACCAGGCCTCGAACTGGGACGGCGGCGGGTAGACGCCGCGAGCGAGCAGCGCCCGGCACCAGCGGCCGTAGGCGGCCGTGTCGCAGGCCTTGGCGTCCTCGTAGTCGCACACGGGCGTCTCGGAGAAGAACGTGGTCACCAGGCCGCAGGTCGCCTGCACCTGCACGGGCCGGTCGGCGGCCGCCTCGCGCAGCCCGGCGGCGAGCGCCTCGGTGGTCTGCCCCAGGCGCCGGTAGGCGGCGTCGTCGAGCAGCTCGAGCGCCGCCAGGCCGGCCGCGACCGCCAGCGGGTTGCCCGACAGCGTGCCGGCCTGGTAGACGTCGCCGGCGGGGGCCATGCGCTCCATGAGCGCCCGCGAGCCGCCGTACGCCGCCGCGGGCAGGCCGCCGCCGAGGACCTTCCCCATCACCACCAGGTCGGGGAGGACGCCGGTCGCCTCCTGGGCCCCGCCGCGGGCGACCCGGAAGCCGCTGATCACCTCGTCGAAGACGAGCAGCGCCCCGTTCTCGGTCGCCTGCGCGCGCAGGAAGTCGAGGAAGCCGTCGACGGGCGGCACGAGCCCCATGTTGGCGGGCAGCGGCTCGGCGAGCACGGCGGCGAAGCGGTGCTCCGCACAGGCCGCGCGGACCGCCTCGGCGTCGTTGAACGGCACGATGACCGTGTCTGCGGTCACCGCGGCCGGGACCCCGGGGCTGGAGGGCAGGGCGGCGGTGGCGAGCCCGCTGCCGGCCTCGGCCAGCAGGCCGTCGACGTGGCCGTGGTAGGCGCCGGCGAACTTCAGCAGCTTGTCGCGCCCGGTCGCCGCGCGGGCGAGCCGGATCGCGCTCATCGAGGCCTCGGTGCCCGACGACGTCATCCGCAGCATCTCGACCGCGGGCATCCGCCGGGCGACCTCCTCGGCGAGCTCGACCTCCCCCACCGTGGGCGCCCCGAACGTCGTCCCGCGACCCGCCGCATCGGTGACGGCCGACACGATCGCGGGATGCGCGTGGCCGTGGATCAGAGGGCCCCAGGACTGCACCCAGTCGACGTAGCGGTTGCCGTCGGCGTCCACGAGCTCGGCGCCCTCGCCGCGGACTACGAACAGCGGGTCGCGGCCGATCGCGCGCATCGCGCGGACCGGCGAGCTCACGCCGCCGGGCAGCACGTCGAGCGCCCGGGCGTACAGCTCGGCGGAGCGGGTGTCGCGGAGGGACGGAGGGCCCACGTCAGACTCCGGCGTGCTCCTGCTCCCACCGCTTGAACGCGTCGGTGAAGTAGAGCAGCCGGATCTTCTTGAACTCCGTCGACGAGTAGAGGACCGCGCGGTCCTCGATCCCGTCGACCTGGTCGCCGATGGCGTCGAGGATGGCGTCGCACTCCTGCTTCGAGCGCCCGTGCGCCATCGTGAACAGCGCGTACGGCCAGTCGGGGTACGTCGGACGCTGATAGCAGTGCGAGATGCCGCGGAACGCCGCCATCTGCGGACCGATCTCCGCGACGCGCTCCTCGGGCACCTTCCAGACGCCCATGCCGTTGGCGCTGAAGCCGGCGCGGCGATGGAAGAGGATCGCGGCGACGCGCCGGAGGAGGCCCCGCTCCTGCATGCCGGCGAGGTGGTCGAGCAGCTCCTGCTGGCTCATGCCGAGCTCGGCGGCGGCCGCCGCGTAGGGCTCGCGAACGACGGGCAGGTCGCCCTGCGTCGCGCGGACGACCTGGCGGTCGCGCTCGTCGAAGGCAACCCGCAGGCCGGGCGACGGCGCGACCGCCTCGCCCTGCGACGCCAGCGCCTTCGTGTCCCCGGACATCTCCAGGTCCATGCGGATCTTGAACAGCGTCAGCGTCGGAAGCTGGCGGATCGACTCGGCCCCCGTGAGCCTCTGCAGCAGGTCGAGCGTGCCCTGCAGCCCGAGCCGCGAGTCCTCCTCGACGGCGATCGTGAACCACATGTTGAACTCGTGGTTGCGCAGGTAGTTGTGCGACACGCCCGGGTGCGAGTTGACGATCTTCGCGGGGCCCCATGGGTGCTCCGGGTCCACCTTGGCCGCGACGAGCATCGAGCCGTAGCCGAACGCGCGCGTGTCGAAGATCGGCGTGACCTGGCGGATGATGCGCTCGTCGATCAGCTCCGCGACCCGGGCGATCGCCTCGTCCTCCGCCAGGCCCACCTCGGCGGCGACGCGCGCATAGGGGCGCGTGTCCAGCGGGAAGCGGCCCTGCATCGCGTTGAGCAGGCGCTTGTCGCCCTCGGAGAGCGGGACGGCGGCCCCGTCCTTGCGAGAGCGGATCTTCAGGTTGCCAGCCATCGGGCGACGTCCTTCGCGAAGTAGGTGATGACGACGTCGGCGCCGGCGCGGCGGATCGCCGTCAGCGTCTCCAGAGCCAGCGCTCGGTCGTCCATGGACGATGTCTTGATCATGGCGTACTCGCCGCTGACCTGGTAGGCGGCGACCGGCATGCGCGTCTGTTGCTTGACGCGCCAGATGAGGTCCAGCGCCGAGAGCGCCGGCTTGACCATGACCATGTCGGCGCCCTCCTCGACGTCCAGGAGCGCCTCGCGGACCGCCTCGTCGCCGTTGGCCGGGTCCATCTGGTAGCCGCGCCGGTGCCGAACGCGGGGGTCGAGTCGGCGGCGTCGCGGAACGGGGCGTAGAGGGCCGAGGCGTGCTTGGCGCTGTAGGCCATGATCGCCGTGTCGGCGAAGCCCTCGCCGTCGAGCTCGGCGCGGATGGCCCCGACGCGGCCGTCCATCATGTCGCTCGGGGCCACCAGGTCGGCGCCGGCGCCGGCGTGCGACAGGGCGACCCGGGCCAGCAGCTCGACCGAGGCGTCGTTGTCGATCGACCCGTCCTCGCGCACCAGCCCGCAGTGGCCGTGGCTGGTGTACTCGCACAGGCACACGTCGGTGGCGACGGTGAACGTGGGGTGGGCGGCCTTGATCGCCCGGGTGGCGAGCTGCACCGCGCCCTCGTCGTCCCACGCCTCCGAGCCGGTCTCGTCCTTGGCGGCGGGAATGCCGAAGAGCAGGACGCCGCCGAGACCGAGCGCGGCGGCCTCTCCCGCCTGCTCCACGGCGGAGTCGATGCCGTGGCGCGAGACCCCGGGCAGCGCGCCTATCGGGCGGGAGCCCTCCAGCCCCGCCTCGACGAACAGCGGCAGCACGAGCTGACGAGGGCGGACCTCGGTCTCCCGAACGAGGTCGCGGAGCACCGCGGTGCGACGCAGGCGGCGCAGGCGGGTCTGCGGAAAGGCCATTGATCCCAGCCTAGTAGTGCATCCGCCCGACGCCGTCCGACCCAAGCCGGTCGTGGCAGTACAGGACGTTGCTCGCCGAGCCAGGAGGCCGTCCGGGTAAGGGCGTCAAGTTGTCCGCCTTGAGCTAGGCAGCTGCCAAGTGAGTGCGAGCGTCGAGATGCTGCTGGAAGTTCGTCAGCAGCCGCGCGAGCGTATTGCCGCAGGTTTCCGGTTCGAGGATCACCCGCATCTGTCGGGGCGACAGCTCGAGACGAAGCGGCTGGCCGACATGGAGATCGACCGCGTCTGCCGTCCATTCGTCATCGCCGACCTGGCGAGGAACCGCCCATAGACGGAAAGGCTCCTTCGCCGTGAACAGACCCACGACGAGGCGATCGACGTCGACCTCTCGCTCGAAGTCGATGAGCGCAACGTCACCGTCCACACGGAGCCCTGCGTCTGCGACCGGCTCGAAGACCGAGCGGTACCGGGACTCGAGCCCACGAACGAACCGTTCGTACTCATCAACGAGCCGCCATATCGCGTTCGCGGCGACCTCGAAGTCGCCGGCTCCAGTGACGAAGGCACCGCGGTAGTCAGCCACCACCTGGGCCATGCCGACGTCAGGATCGCCGACGCGCGAGCCGACCGCCGTCACGCTGGTGGAGCTCGCGTAGGTAGCGTCGCTAGATAGGAGCTCCAGCAAGCCCTCAGGAGCGTCGCCTTCGAAGCGCACCCGTGTCCGCCGGACCGGACCGGTGCTGCCCAAGAGATCGTCGGCGTCGAAAGCGAGACGCAGGTGGTGATGGTGGCCGTCGAGTCGCCCGAGCAGCGACTTGGGAAGCCAGCCTGTGTCGAGCCGGGCATCGGTCCCCACGGCCTTGCGAACCAAACGGTCCACATCGTCGGCGGGCACAGTCGCATGCAGCTGCCAGAACCGCGGATTGAGCGTGTCGACGAACATCGCATGCTCGTCCACCGCGAGCGCCCATAGCTCGTCCCCGAGGCGACTGCACCCCAGCCCAAGGTGGTCCGACATCTCGTTCAGGAGGAACTTGGCGCCGTCCGGAGACATCTCGGGCGGATGAGCCTCGAGCAGCCGCGTCTTCACCGTCCCAGGCGCAACGTATCCGTCGACGAGCGGGCTCCCCGGCTGCGCGGCAACGGCGTTCGTCATGGTGTTGAGGAAGTCCTGGCGATCGAGCATGGCGTCTCACACGTGACGTTACTCCGGTCGACGGTCTGGCCCGTCCGCCTCGCCGAGGTCCAGGTCGTCGAGCGAAAGCTGCGGATCCTCTTCCACGGTGGGCTCGCCGCCCCTGCCGAGATCGGCAGCCAGATGCCGGGACTGCGCCTGCCACGCCTGTGGCATGCCGCGCGCGTCGCGATCGGCCGGAGTGCGCTCGATTAGGATCCGGGCCGGTACGTCGCTGCTCCCGGGCCCCAGGCGGATCGCCCCTTTGAGCGCGTTGTTGGCGAGATGCCGCGCGCAGTCCTTGAGCCGGCGCACGAAGTCGCGGCGACCGGACAGGCTCAACTGCGGCCACAGCCGGTAGATCCGCGCCGCGGCCTCCTCGAGGTCCAGAACGGACAGGCGCCGCGCCTGTGCCGCACCGATCTGCTGCGCGAGTAGCTCCGCAAGCTCCTCGATCGGGCTCTGATGATCGGCCCGCACTCGTCCTGGAGGCCACCGCTTCGACGCGTCTCGTCGATCGAACGCTTCCAAGCCTGCAGGACATGGACCGTCAAGCCGGGCGACGCCACGCCCGATGGACAGCACCAGCGCCGCAACGCCGCAGTCCCGCAGGCCCGCCTCGATATCGGCGCGAACCTCGTCCCGTACGACGAAGAGTGGCGAGACCGTCGCGTCTTGCGCGACCTCGACGGGCAGCGCGCCGCTCCGTCTCAGCGCCGCCGCATCGGCTGCGGCGTACTTCCGCGCTTGCGCCGCCTCGACGTTGCGTCCCGATTTTCCCTCGCAGAGGAGCACCAGGTCGGGCTCCCGCCGGTAAACGACGGCGTCCGTCACCGCAATGCCCGCGGAGCTATGCACCTTGAGCTCGATGGCGTGCAGGCGAAAGCCCTGCTCAGCGAGGTCGTGAAACCACGTGCCGTCGGCATGCACCAGCGCGAGAACCGCGTTGAGTGGCAACAGGCGGGGATCCACGGCGAGAGCCTATGGCCGCGCTCGACCTGTTGGCGTCAGTCCTCGGGATACCTAGACCAGAGGCCCGTCGCTCAGCCGAGCTCCTCGGCGGTGATCGCGTAGAGGTCGTGGTCGCGCCAGCGGCCGTCGAGGCGCAGGTAGCGCTGGGCGTGGCCCTCGAGCCGCAGGCCGTTCTTGCGCAGGACCCGCGCGGAGCGCTCGTTGTGCGGCATGACCGCGGCCTGCACGCGATGCAGCCGACACGGACCGAACGCGAAGCGCAGGATCAGGGCGACCGCCTCCGTGGCGTAGCCGCGCCCGTTGACCGCCTCGTCGACGAAGTAGCCGAGCGTCGCGTTGTCCCAGGCTCCGCGCACGATGTTCGCCAGCCCTATGCGCCCCCGGATCCGCCCGTCGCGCTCCACGATCGCGAAGGCGTACATCCGGTCGACGACCCACTCGTCGCGGTCTCGCAGGATCTCGGCGCGCTGGCCGGCGGCCGTGAAGAAGCCCTCGGAGCGGCGCGGCTCGAACGGGGCGTTGAAGTGGCGGGTGCGGCGGCGCAGCTCCACGAGCTCCTCCACGTCGGCGAGCGTGAAGGCGCGGATGGCGACCTGGTCGCCCTCGACCCTCTCCGGGAGCCTCATGCCGTGAATCGTCTCAGGGCGAGCCGGGCGAGCGCGGCGAAGGCGGCCGTCAGCGCCAGGAGGTGCGCCACGGAGCCCCACAGGCCGGGTTCGGCGCCGTTGACCGCGGCGTCGAGCGCCTGGAGCGTCGGCTTGAACGGGAACGCCGCGTTGACCACCCGCACGACGTCGTAGAGCCCGCCCGCCACCGCGCCGCTCGGCACGAGCGCGAGGAAGGCGAGCGGCAGCGCGAGGAGCAGCCCGAGCAGCGACGCCGCGCGGACCTCGCGGGCCAGCGCGCCGATCGCCACGCCCAGCGCGCTGCAGCCGAGGGCGCCCGCCGCGAGCGCGGCGATCCACAGGCCGAAGCGGCTCCAGTCCACCCCGGTGAACGCGCCGATCCCGCACAGCATCGCCAGGCCGACGAGCGCGCTGCATCCCGCCGCGAGCGCGATCTTCTCGGCCAGCAGGGTCGTCTTCGCCACCAGCCCGCGCACGAGCCGCCCGTACGCCTGCTCCTCGCGCTCCAACGCCAGCACGCCGGCGGCCAGCAGCACCGAGACGAGCAGCAGCGACACGGCGACCGCGAGCGCCACCGCGTACGCGTCGAGCGGCGTGCGGCTCCCCGAGAGCACCGTGGTCTCCACCTGGATCGGCGCGCTGACCGCCCGCAGCGCCGGGGTCGCGAACCCCAGCCCGATGAGGGCCTGGCCCGCGAAGTCGTCGACGCGCTCGATCCCGGCGCGCACCGGCGCGTCGGCGGGCAGCTCCGCGAGCGTCGCCGCGAGGATCTCCTTCGCCGTGCGCAGGCCCAGCAGGTCGTGGCTGCCGATCGGGGTGTGGATCTCGCCGCCGTCCGTGAGAACCGCGAGATCCTCGACCGCCACGTCGCGGATCTTCGCCGACAGCGCCGCGTTGGCCCGGGCGAGCTGCGAGTCGATCGTCGCCTGCACGTAGCTCTGCTTCAGCGCGTCGCCGTTGTAGAGCACCTCGATCTCGGCCTGCCCGAGCCCGCCGTTGAGGCGGTCGACCACGTCCGGCGGGATGATCAGCGCGGCGAGCGCGGCGCCCGACTCGACCTTCTCGATCGCCTCGGCGCGGGTCTTCACCCGCACCGGGTCGACCGCCTCGAAGATCTCGTCGGCATACCGCGAGAAGTCGATCTCCTCGCCGCCGACGTTCGTCACCGCCTGCCCGAGCGGCACCTGGTTGAGGAACGCCACGGCGGGCTTGTCGGGCCCGCGCGACAGCGCCAGCCCGATCAGCAGCGCGATCGCGATCGGGTAGACGACCAGCAGCCCGACCAGCAGCTTCGAGCGCCGCAGGATCTGGAGGTCCTTGAGCAGCAGCCAGCGCATCGACGTCAATGCCCCCGCTCCCGCAGGAAGCGCACGAACGCGCCCTCGAAGTCGGTGCGCTCCTCGTGGTGCTCGGCCGTGCGCAGCTCCGCGGGCGTGCCGGTGAACACCACCTCGCCGTCGGCGAGGACCAGGACCCGATCGGCCCAGCGCTCGGCCTCGGCGACGTTGTGCGTTGTGAAGACCACCGCCGTGCGGTTCTCCCGAGCCA
The DNA here is from genome assembly GCA_024710825.1 of Solirubrobacteraceae bacterium. Lineage (GTDB taxonomy): Bacteria > Actinomycetota > Thermoleophilia > Solirubrobacterales > Solirubrobacteraceae > Capillimicrobium. The sequence continues at coordinate 16,839 of JANJUA010000072.1, read as the reverse complement.
GGCCGTCGACGAACCGCCACAGGCGCTCGCGCTGGCGCGGGTCGAGCGACGAGCTCGGCTCGTCGAGGAGCAGCACCGGCGGGTCGGCGAGCAGGCCGACCGCGATGTTCACGCGCTGGCGGTTGCCGCCCGACAGCGTGCCCAGCTCGTCGTCGGCCCGGTCGGCCAGGCCGGTCTGGGCGAGCATCCGCTCGACCACCGCGGCGGGGTCGGCCACCCTCTCCAGGCGCGCGAACAGCAGCAGGTTCTCGCGCACGGAGAGCTTGCCGTAGACCGCCGGCTGCTGCGGGACCCAGCCGATCTCGCGCATCGGGCGGCTGAGCTCGCCGGCGTCGGGCTCGAGGATCCCCGCGAGGATGGACAGGAGCGTGGTCTTGCCCGCCCCGTTGGGCCCGATGATGGCGAGCAGCTCGCCCTCGGCGACGGAGAGCGAGACGTCGCGCAGGGCGATCCGCTCGCCGAATCGCTTCGTCACGCCCCGCGCCTCGGTGCTCACGGCGCGCAGGCTACTGCCGTACTGTGCGGTCCCATGCCGTCAGAGGTCCGCATCCTCTTCATAGGCGACGTGGTCGGGGGCCTCGGCCGCCGCACGCTGCTGAAGCTGCTGCCGGAGCTGCGCGAGCGCCTGGACCCCACCTTCGTCGTGGTCAACGGCGAGAACTCGGCGGGCGGCCTCGGAATCACGCCGAAGATCGCCGACGAGCTCTTCGCCCACGGCGTCGACGCGGTGACGCTCGGCAACCACGCCTACAAGCGCCGCGAGATCTACCCGTACCTCGACCGGGAGCGGCGGATCGTGCGGCCGGCGAACTACCTGCGCTCGCACCCGGGGCGGGGCGTGACGGTCGTCGAGCGCGACGGCGTGCGCCTCGGCGTGGTCAACCTCTCCGGCAACCTCTTCCTCCAGGCGGGCCGGCCGCTGTTCCCCGAGGCGGACGCCGCCGTCGCCGAGCTGCGCGGGAAGGTCGACCACATCCTCGTCGACGTCCACGCCGAGGCGACGAGCGAGAAGATCGGGCTCGGCTGGCACCTCGACGGCCGCGTCACCGCCGTGGTGGGGACGCACACGCACGTGCCGACCGCGGACCTGCGGGTGCTGCCCGGCGGCAGCGCCTACATCACCGACGTCGGCATGACCGGGCCGCGCGGCGGGGTCATCGGCGTCCGCAAGGAGCAGGCGATCGAGGCGATGCTGACACAGCTTCCGGTGCGCTTCGAGACCTCCGAGGACGACCCGTGGCTCATGGGGGTGCTGGTGAGCTGCTCGCAGCCTCTGCGGGCGGATGCGATCGAGCAGGTGCTGGAGCGGGGCTGAGCTCCCCGTCGCGGCCCAGCAGCGCGACGAACGCGAACGGCAGCACCCAGACCACGTACAGGTAGAACCAGTACGTCGTGCCGAGCTGGAGCGCGAGCAGGATTGCGCCGGCGACGGCCGCCAGGCCGATCAGGTCCCGGCGGCGCGGCAGGAACGCGGCCGCCACCGCGAACAGGACCGCGGTCCCCTGGACGATGCGCTGCGGCACGTCGAGGCCGCCGTAGAGGCCCCAGATCGAGAAAGGCGCGCCGCGGTCGAGCTGGAAGCCGACGGTGCGCTCCCAGACCAGCCCGAGGTCGCCCTGCAGCCAGATCGGCAGCATCGCCACGGCGGCCACCGCCGCGAAGCCCAGCGCGAAGCGGGCGACCGTCCCGGGCCGCAGGCCTCCGTGCGCGGCGAGCAGCGGCACGAGCGCCAGCGGGGCGATCTTCGTCAGCCCGGCCAGCGCGGCACCGGCGCCGCGCGCGGCCGGCCGGGCGGCGACGAGCAGCGTCCCGATGAGGAGCGCCGCGACGAGGGCGTCGTTGGAGTTCGTCGCCAACGAGAAGAGCGTGAACGGGAAGCTCGCCCAGGCGTAGGCGAGCACCACGCCCAGCGCGTTGCCGCGGATCCGGCGCCCGAGCAGGAACATGCCGGCGAAGCAGAGGAGGTCGAAGACCACGGCGGCGCCGTGGGCGGCCGGCAGGTCGTTCCAGGTCCCCGACCACGGCCAGATCAGCTCGAACGGGACGTAGACGAGGTAGTTGACCGGGCCGTAGGTATCGCCGTGCTCGTTGTCGCGCGGCCAGCCGCCGTAGAGGTCCTCCCCGCTGCTCAGCCGGTCGGCGCCGATCACGCCGGAGTAGCCGACGTCGATGACGTTGGAGTCGGTGACGTTCAGCCCGATGCGGAAGCCGACCAGGAAGATCGTGGCGACGGCGAGCCAGTAGACGCCCCGCCCACCCCCCAGGAGGCGCAGCGGCTCGGGCGGCCGGCGCGGGCGCGCGTAGCCGATCCACAGCAGCCGCCCCAGTAGGTACAGCAGCGGCGGGTAGCTCAGCGGCACGGAGGCGTCGATGTCGCCGTGGTTGAAGAACGCCAGCGAGACCGACAGCGAGCACAGCATCAGCAGGTCGAGGTGGCGCATCTGCAGCGGGCGCCGCGGGTCGACGAACGGAAGCACGAAGGCGACGAGCAGCGGCAGCCATATGTAGAGCGCGTTCGCCTTGCGCCCGAACGCCCCCTCGTAGCCGCGGGCCATCGTCCACGCGACCTGCGGGCCGGTCCAGGCCTCCAGCACGGCTCCGGTCGCGTCCTGGATGGTCACCTGGCCGATCTCGCCGCCGTCGCGGGCGTAGAAGGAGACCTGCCAGCGGTCGACCCCCTTGAGGAACACCCGGCTGGTGGAGCGGGGGTGCTCGGCGCGCGCCTCGCGTATCTTCGGGATCGCCTCCGCCGTCGCGCGCACCTCCTCGCCGGTCCGCTTGCGCAGCGGCGGGCGCTCGGTGAGCGACGGCGGGCTGGTGAGCGCGTTGGGATCCGTGCGGGTGGCCGGCGACTGCGATGCGGAAGCCGACGACTGCGCGACCGCGGCCGGCGCCGCGGCCAGCAGGAGCGCCACGAGCAGCGCGGCCGCCGTGGCCCACCGGCGCACGGGGCTCACACCTCGAAGTGCTCGGCGACCATCGGCAGGACGTCGCGCAGCGCCCACTCCTCGCGCGCGTCGCGCGTCGCGGCTCCCGTCCCGCACCAGGCGAGAACGCCGAGGGAGTCGCCGGCGTGCAGGGAGCCGTGGCTGCCGCCGCCGACGTGGGCCATCCCGCCCCAGTCGGCGAACTCGTAGCCCGGGCCCGCGCTGAGCAGGACGTCGCCCGCGGTGGGGGTCGTGAGAGCCGACCAGACGCGCCCGAGCGCGTCCGGATAGGCGGGCGACAGCAGGCGGCCGTCCTCGAGGCGCGCGCCGAGCACGTCGAGGTCGCCCTCGAAGCTCCAGCGCTCGCCGCGGCGGTCGACCGCGTCGCTGCCGGGCGCGAAGCGCAGCTCGCGATCGCCGCTCGCGATCGCGCCCTCGCCGCTGGACGTCCGCCACATCACGAGGTCGATCCCGTCCACCGCCCGCGCCGTCCTGACGATCCTCGGGACGAGCGCCCCGCGGCCCTCCTCGCGCAGGGCGTAGACCATGCCGGCGCGCTGGGCGGGGCACAGCGCGATCTCGGCGTCGTCGGCGTTCAGCGTGGTGGGCGCGAGGACGTCGCGGTCCTCGAAGACGTCGTGCAGCCGGACCACCGACTCGACGGACGTGTGCGAGTGGTCGGCCATGACGATCATCGCGTGCTCGTCGAGGAACGCGTCCACGCCGCCGCCGGCCTCCATCATCCGCACGATCTGGCGGTCGGCCTCGGCGATCGACTCGACCTGCGCGTGCGGGCCGTGCCTGTGCGAGTGGGTGTCGTTGTCGGGCAGCGACAGCAGCAGGAAGTCGAAGAGATCCTCCCGCACGAGGTACTCGGCGACGCAGCCGGAGTGCTTGTCGCGTACGCCCGGCAGGCCGAGCTGCGAGCGGCACGGCGTGCGGCGGCTGGCGAAGACGTCGGCGTAGAAGAGCTCCCGCGGGCCCATGACCGGATGGCGCAGCAGCGTGCCGGCCGCGCGGGCCAGCACGGTGTCGCGGGCGACCTGGTGCTCGTGGCGCCCGCGGTACATGAGGTACGTGGTGCCGGCCGTGCGGAGGTCCGCGTCGTCGAGCAGCTCGAACACCGTGCGCACGTCGCGCGACAGGTGGTGGCCGTTCATGTTGTAGACGGTGTCGGTGAGCTGCCGGGTGATGCCGAAGCGCCGCGACGCGCCGAAGCTCGAGCCGTACTCGACGTAGCGGCCCTCGGCCCGCGAGTACCAGTTCATCGACGGGATGTGATGGCGGTCCGGCCCGACCCCGGTGGCGATCGACGCCGCGCACACGGGCGTGACGGACGGGAACGCGGCGACGAGGTCGTCGACGTAGGCGCCGCGCTCGACGATCGCGGCGAGCGCGGGCGCGCGGCCCGTCGCGATCGCCCTCTCGAGCATCGAGGGCTTGCAGCCGTCGATGACCGTGAGGACGAGCTTCACCGGAGGATGCGGAGGCCCGCGTACTTCTTCTCGCCGCGCCGCCTGCCGCCGGCGTACAGCGTGCCGAGGAAGCCGGCCAGCAGCAGCGAGATCGGCGGCACGAGGATCGCGGCGGCCGCGGCGACGAGCCCGCCCAGGTCCTGGAAGACGACCAGCGACTCGCTGACGCCCCGGTCGGCGCGGGCGCGGATGCGGGCGAACAGGCTGCGGACCGCGAGCTGCGCGACGGCGGCGATCGCCGCGCCCGCGATGATCCCGGGCCACCAGGCGTAGCCGTGGTCCTGGAGCGTGGCGGCGAAGAGGACGGCGCCGAGCGCGATCGAGATGCCGGCCAGGGCCGCTCCGAGCGGGCCTGACTCGACCGCCTCGATGCCCCAGCGGCGCTGCGCGACGATCGTCGCGACGAGCAGCACGAGCATGACGAGCAGGAAGGCGCCGGACTCGAGGAACGCGAAGTCCGTGCCGTCGAAGTCGATGCCGAGGTTGGCGCCCGCGAGCGCGCCCGCGACCAGGGCGGGCAGGAACGGGCGTAGGCCGGCCGCGGCGGAAAGCCCGATGCCGGTGCAGATGTCGAGGAAGAGGCGCATGGGTCCGGGGCTGTCAAACTACCCGGCGGTGCCCACGACATGACCTCACGTCCTCCCACCGGCTCGCGCTCGGCCCGCGACCTCGAGCGCTACGCCGCCCTGTTCAGCACGCGCACGAACGTGATGAAGAGCTCGGCGATGCGCGACCTCATGGCGGTGATCGCCCGCGAGGACATCATCTCGCTCGCCGGCGGAGCGCCGGACATGACGGTCTTCCCCGCCGAGGTGATGGCGAAGGTGATGGCGACCGTCGCCGCCGACTCGCACACGCGGGCGCTGCAGTACGGGCCCACGGAGGGCCTCGAGGACGTCAAGGAGGCGATCGTCGAGGTGATGGCCGCCGAGGGCACGATCGGCGTCGACCCGCAGGACATCCTCGTCACCACCGGCGGGCAGCAGGTCATCGACCTCTTCTGCCGCACGCTCGTCGACCCGGGCGACGTCGTCATCGCCGAGGCGCCGACCTACCCGGGCGCGGTGCCGTGCTTCGGCTCCTACGAGGCCGACGTCGTGCAGATCGCGATGGACGGCGACGGCATGCGCGTCGACGAGCTCGAGGCGACGCTGGACCGGCTCGCCCGCGAGGGCAGGCGGCCGAAGTTCATCTACACCGTCCCGACCTTCCACAACCCGGCCGGCGTGACGATGTCGCTGCCGCGGCGCAAGCGGCTGGTGGAGGTGGCGCGCGAGCGCGAGCTGCTCGTGCTCGAGGACAACCCGTACGGGCTGCTGCGCTACGAGGGCGACCCGCTGCCCACGCTGTACTCGCTCGACGGCGGCGAGTTCGTCGTCTACCTCGGCACCTTCTCGAAGATCCTCTCCGCCGGCGTGCGGCTCGGCTGGGCGGTGGCGCCGCAGCCGGTGTACCAGAAGCTCAACATCGGCAAGCAGGCGGCCGACCTGTGCTCCTCTTCGCTGACGCAGCTCTTCGTCTCCGCGTACTTCCGCTCCGGCGAGTGGCCGTCGCTGCTGGCGGCCTTCAAGGAGCGCTACCGCCGCCGGCGCGACGTCATGCTCGAGTCGCTCGACGAGTTCTTCGGTCCCGACGCGACCTGGACGCGCCCGCAGGGCGGGCTGTTCCTGTGGGCCACCCTGCCCGACTTCATCGACACCACCGACCTGCTCGCGCGGGCGCTCGAGGAGAACGTGGCGTTCGTGCCCGGCCGCGGCGCCTACCTCGACGGACGCGGCGGATCGTCGATGCGGCTGAACTTCTCCTACGTCGGCGACGACGACATCCGCGAGGGCGTGCGACGGATCGGCCGGATCGTCCAGGAGCAGGTGGCGCTCTACGGCACGCTGACCGGCTCGACGCCGACGGCGGCGGCGGCCGACGAGCCCGCGGCGCCGGAGGACCTCGCGGACGTGCTGCACCTGCCCCGGCGTCGCGACGAGGAGCGCCGAGCGCGGGGTTCGGAGTGAGCCGGATCGCGGTCCTCAAGGGCGGGCGCTCGCTCGAGCGCCAGATCTCGCTACGGTCGGGCGCCCGGGTCGAGGACGCGCTGGAGCGCCTCGGCCACGACGTGGTCGGCATCGACGTCCGCAGCGACCTCGTGCGGCGGCTGCGCGAGACGGAGCCCGACGTCGCGTTCGTGGCGCTCCACGGGCGCGAGGGCGAGGACGGCACCGTGCAGGAGCTGCTGGAGATCCTCGGCGTGCCGTACACCGGCCCGGGGCCGTCGTCGTGCGCGCGCTGCTGGGACAAGGTGCTCGCGAAGCACCTCATGCGCGACGCCGGCATCCCGACGCCCGACTTCTACGGCTTCAGCGAGGGCGCGTTCCGGGAGCTGGGCGCCGCCGACGCGCTCCCGGTCATCGAGGGGCGGCTCGCGTTCCCCGTGGTCGTCAAGCCGGCGCGGGGCGGCAGCGCGATCGGGATCAAGTTCGCCTCCGACGCGGCGGCGATGCCGAGCGCGCTCGTCGCCGCGTTCTCCTACGACCGCAAGGTGCTGCTCGAGCGCTACGTGGCGGGCAGCGACCTGGCGGTGTCGGTCGTCGACGGCGTCGCGCTGCCGATCGTGGAGGCGGTGCCGGTCGAGGACGACTTCTACGACTTCGAGGCCCGCTACGAGATCGGGCGCACGCGGTTCGTCTGCCCGGCCCAGCTGCCGGACGGCGAGACCGAGCGGGCGCAGGAGCTCGCGCTGGAGGTGTGGCGGCTGTTCGGCTGCCGCGGCTTCGCGCGCGTCGACCTCATGCGCGACCGGGAGACCGGCGAGCTCTGCGTCCTGGAGGTCAACTCCGTGCCGGGGCTGACCGACACGTCGCTGCTGCCGCAGGCGGCCGACGCCGCCGGGATGCCGTTCGACGAGCTCATCGCGCGGCTCGTCGAGCTGGCGGCCGTGGCCGCCTGAGCCGCCCTACTGGTCGCCGGCGGCGAAGTCCTCCGGCGTGACCTGGTCGAGGAAGTCCTTGAACTTCTCGACGACCTCCTCGGTGTCCTCGACGTCGTGCTCGAACTCGATCGCGGACTCCGCGATGACCTCCTCGGCCGCGAAGATCGGCGCGCCGGAGCGGACGGCGAGGGCGAGCGCGTCGGACGGGCGCGAGTCGATCTCCAGCTCGCGGCCGTTGACGGTCAGCGTGATCGAGGCGAAGAACGTGTTCTCGCGCAGCTCGGTGACGGACACCTGCGTGCACTTGACCTCGAGCTCGCCCAGCATGTCGCACAGGAGGTCGTGGGTCATCGGTCGGGGGGTCGAGGCGCCCTGGAGCTTCATGAGGATCGCCGCGGCCTCGGGGTGCCCGATCCAGATGGGCAGGAACTTGTTCGAGTCGACGGCCTTCAGCAGCACGATCGGCTGCTTGCCGACCATGTCGAAGCTCACGCCGTAGATCACCATCTCCTGCACGTCGGTCTCCTGGGGGAGGTTCCGGAGGACTTACGGTCGAGCATAGCGCCGGGTACCCACTACGCTGGCCGGGCCATGAACGACCGCCAGACCACGCTTCGCCGACTCGACTGGATCAAGTGGGTCGCCATCGTCGACGCGGTGCTGCTCGTGCCGCTCGTGATCGCCGCCATCACCGACGCCGAGGGCGTCGTGGACGTCCTCGGGCCGCTGCACGGCTTCGGCTTCGTGGGGCTGTGCGTGATGATCGGCATCGGCTCGCTGGAGCGGCGCTGGGGCTGGTGGTTCCTGCTCGTGACGATCGTGACGCTCGGCCCGCCGGGGTCGCTCTACGGCGAGATCCGGATCCGGCGCCAGCTACAGGCGACGCCGGCCTGAGCTCCGAGCCGGCCTCAGCTCGCCCCACCCCGGGGATCGAGATGTGGCCGCAGCACGGAGGCGGCGATGTCGGCGTCGGCGTCTCGGTTGTAGACGTGGAAGGAGGCGCGGGCGCGCCCGCCGCGCATCGAGAGGCGGATGTCGTGACGGGCGAGGTCCCGGCGCAGCTCCGGGGAGTCGCGCACCGCCAGCGAGACGATGCTCGCCGTCGGCGGCGGCTGCTCCAGCGCCGCGGCGAGCCGTCGGGCAGGCTCGCAGGCCAGCGCCTGGCGGACGTCCTCGGGCAGCCCGGCGAGCATCCCCAGCGAGCGCTCGGCCCCGTACCAGGCGTGCCACGCGAGCGACACGTCGTGCCGGGCGGCGGTCGGCGCCAGCGTCAGCGGGCCGCCGTAGAAGCGGCCGTACGGGTCGTCGGCGCTGCGCCACCCGCTCACCAGCGGAGCGACCGAGGCGGCGGCATCGGGCGCGACGCGCAGGAACGCGACGCCGCGCGGGCAGAGCAGGAACTTGTACGCCGCGCACACGACGTAGTCCACGTCCCCGACGTCGAACGGGACGACGCCGAGGCCCTGCGTCACGTCGAGCAGCAGCCGCGCGCCTTGCGCGCGGCAGGCGGCGACGAGGTCGCCGACGTCGACCGTCGCCCCCGTCGCGGAGTGCACCCAGCTCGCCGCCACCAGCGTCGTCGATCCGTCCACGGCGTCGGCGAGGCGGCCGGGCGGCGCCTCGCGGACGCTGACGCTGCGCCGCTCCGCGGCGGCCAGGAACGGGAACAGCACCGAGGTGAAGTCGTCCTCCGCGGTCAGGACCGTGCTGCCCTCGGGCAGGCTCGCCGCCACTAGCCCCGTCCCCACCGACACCGCCGGCATGAGCGCGACCGTCTCGGGGCTCGCGTGGCACAGGCGCGCGAAATGCGCGCGACAGGCCTCCCCCGCCGTGTCCCACTCCAGCCAGTCCGCGGCACCCGCCTGCCAGCCCTCGAGCGCCCGCTCGAGCGCCCGTACGGTGGCGGTCGGCGGGATCCCGTAGTTGGCCGAGTCGATGAAGACGCCGCTGGGACGGCCGTCGAACGCCTCCGCGACGTGGGCGCGCGCCTCGGCCAGGGTCATCCGGGCAGTCCCCAGGTCGACAGTCGCTCGCCGAGGAAGTGCTCCTCGACGGACCCGAGATGCTCGTCCATGGCCGCGACGACGCGCTCCGGATCGCCCGAGCGGATCGCGTCGAGCGTCGCCTGCTGGTTGGCAATCCCCCGGTCCAGGGCCACGTGGCCGACCGGGTACTGGGAGCGGATGGCCGCGTAGCGGCGCAGGATCTCCCGCAGGAACTCGGCCATCAGCGCGTTGCCGGAGGCCTCGGCGACGCGCAGGTGGAATTGGAAGTCGACCTCGAGGAACTCCTCGGGCACGTCGATCAGGGGATGCAGCTCGTCGACCAGGCGCTCGAGGTCGGCGAGGTCGGCCGCGGTCGCCCGCTGCGAGCTGAGCACCGCGGACGACGTCTCGATCGCACGGCGGGCCTGGAGCAGCGATCTCGTCTCCGACGGGCCGAGCGCCTCGATCTCGGTCATGATGCTCGCCGGCACGATCCGGGTGGCGATCTCCACGCCGCCGCGGTTGCCGCGCCGGACGGTGAGCACGCCCGCGCGGCTGAGCAGGCCCGTCGCCTCGCGAACCGTCGTGCGGCTCACCTCCAATCGCGCCGCCAGATCGCGCTCGCGCGGCAGCAGGTCGCCCGGCTCCCAGAGCCCTGCGCGGATCCCGTCCACGATCGCCGCGACCACCTCGTCCGCGGCCTTGCGCAGCCGGATCGGCCGGAAGTGGGACAGCCCTCGGTCGTCTTCGTCCATCGCCTCTCAGTGCCTCGTGGTCATCGGTGTGGCCAACGTCGGGGCACGTGATAGCCCATGCGGTCGAGGACGGCCCGTGCGGCGCGGTCGGCGCGGCGGTACACGTCGGCGGCGTCGAGCAGGACCGGCTGGCGTCGTTCGAGGACGACGCGACCGTCCACCACCACGGTGTCGACGCTGGCGTCCCGCGCGCTGTAGACCAGCTGCATCAGCGGACTGGTGGTCGGATGCGCCTCGGGCACGTCGTTGCCGCGGACGACCAGGTCGGCGCGCTTGCCGACCTCGAGCGACCCGATCAGGTGCTCGAGCCCTACGGCGCGAGCCCCGTTGATCGTCGCCATCTCCAGGGCGTCCTCGGCCGTCAGCGCGGTCCGCGAGCGCTCCTTCTCGCGAGCGCTGAGCACGGCCAGGAACGCCTGCTGCCCGATGTCGAAGCGGTTGGACCAGTTCGAGGAGTCCGACCCGAGCGCGACGTTGACGCCCGCGCGGTGGAAGTCGAGGTGGTGGCCATGCTGGGTCCCGCCGATGCCCCAGATCATCGATGACTGGGGTGCCCAGGCCAACGACATGCCGCTCTGCTCGACGGCCGCGACCTCGTCGTCGCGCAGCAGGTTCATGTGGGCGAACGTGCAGTTCGCGCCCAGGACCCCGATGTCGTCCAGGTGCACGAGCGGGTGCCGGCCGTGGCGCAGGTCGTCGCCGGCGACGTCGTCCAGGCAGTAGGACTGGTGCTGGTTGAGCACCACTCCTGCGGCGTCGGCGACCTCCTTGGCGGCCCGCTCGAGCTCGTCGGTGGCGGAGCCCATGCCGACGATGGCGACGTGGCCGCGGACGAGCGCGTCGGGATCGTCGTTGCGCCGCAGCTGAGTCCCGAGGATGTCCAGGCAGTGGTCGGTGCTCGCGGGCGCTCGCTTGACGGCGGGCGCGTCCGACGTGTAGCCCCCGACGTCCCAGAGAAACGGATCGGCGACCAGGGCACGGATCCCGGCCGCCTCCGCCGCCGTCGCGGCCGTCTCGGGCTCGAAGACCGAGCCCGCCTCCATGAAGCACGTCGTCCCGTTGCGCAGCATCTCCACGCACGCCAGCAGGCTGGCGACGTGCTCCTCCTCGTCGGTCACGGTGTTCCAGTACGGGACGTAGAACTCGTCGTTGACCGACTGCCAGGAGATCGAGTCCCCGAACGCGCCCCGAACCAGGTGCAGCGATACGTGGTTGTGGCACTCGACGAAGCCCGGGTGGATCGGCGCGCCGTCGGCATCGATCGTGCGACCCGCCCGCACCTCGGAGGAGACCTCGTGATCGCGTCCCACCGCGACGATCGCGCGGCCCTTCACCGCGACGGCGCCGCGCTCGTAGACGGTGCGGTCGGGATCCATCGTGATCACGTAGCCGTTGCGGATGAGGAGGTCGACGTCGGTCGGGGTCATGGGCGCTCTCCGTGGTCGGCGAAGTAGGCGGTGGCTAGGGCGACGTACAGCCGGGTGGCGGTCTCGAGGTCGGCGACGGTCACGTGCTCGTCGGCGCCGTGGGCGCGCATCAGCGCGCCGGGGCCGACGCCGGGCAGGGTGGGCACGCCGTGCTGCGCGAGCACCCAGCCGTCCGTCCCGCCCGGGAAGGTGCCGAGGCGCGGCTCTGCGCCGAGCGTGCTCGCCCAGGCCGAGCGCGCCGCACGGACGATCGGCTGGTCCACGGCGACGCTCGACGGGGCGATCCAGCCGTAGGGCGCGGGCTCGAACACGAGCTTCGCCGGGATGCCGGACGCGCGGATCGCCTCGTCGGCGGCTCGCTCCAGCCGGGCCTGCACCTGCTCGCGCTCGTTCCCGGGCGCGACGCGGCACTCACACCAGACGGCGCTCTGTCCCGGGACGATGCCGTAGTCCACCCCGCCGAGAAGACGGACCGGGTTGAGCACGACGCCGTCGGGAATGAGCTCCTGGAAGCGCTCGCGCAGGTGCGGCCAGAGCTCGAACAGGCGCCCAACCGCGTTGGGGGCGTCGTGATGGTCGGCGAGGCTCGAGTGTCCCTGCGTCCCCTCGACCAGGATGCGAAAGGCGCACACCCCGCGACTGGCGACCCACAGGCGCTCGAAGCTGTCGTCGATCCCGCTCGGCTCGGCGACCACGGCGGCGTCGAGCTCGTGCGCCAGGGCCTCCGCGACGTGAGCGATCCCGTACCGGCCGCCCTGCTCCTCGTCGGCGTTGGCACAGAACAGCAGCCGACCCTCCGGCCGCTGATCGCTCTCGACGAGGGTGCGGAAGGCGACCGCCATGGCGGCGACCGCGCCCTTGTTGTCGGTCGCTCCCCTGCCGTAGACGCGCCCGTCGCGGAGCGCGCCCCCGAACGGGTCGACGCTCCAGCCGTCGTCGCCGACGGGCACCGTGTCGGTGTGCGCGAACAGGCCGAGGGTCGGCCCGCTGCCCGCGGTGCAGACGAGGTTGGGGCGCAGCGGGTCGGCGGCGAGGATCCGCAGCTCGACGCCGGGGACGTCCGCGAGGTAGTCGCGCACGACCTCGACGACCGCGCGCTCGTCGCCCGGCGGGGACGGGCTGGGGGCGCGGATGAGCGCCCGGGTGAGCTCCACCACGTCCCCCAGTCGCCGCTCCACGTCCGGCATCGGGCGTTCGAGCTCAGGCAACCTTGAACTTCTGCCAGGCGGCCTGCCAGTCCTGCACCCCGGTGATGTCGCCCTCGGGCTCGATCGGGGGCAGGATGCCCTGGGCCAGCGCGCCGCCGGCCGAGGACTGCTCGACGGCGCTGAAGTCATACAGCGACGAGACGTCCTTCGACATCAGGGGCAGCGCCTTCTCGTTCGTGCAGGCTGACAGCAGCGCCCCGGCCAGCTTCGCGTTCTGCTCGGGATCGGTCATGTAGTCGATGTACGCGTAGGCGGCGTCGACGTTCGGCGCGTCGCTGGTGATGTAGTAGGCGTCGGACCAGTAGTACGTCCCGTCCTTGGACGGCGTGCCCGCCTCGAGCTTGACCCCCTTCTCCTCGGCCATGCCGATCATCGCCGCCCAGCCGTTGATGGCGATCGCCGCGTCCCCGCGGACGAGCAGGTCCGTCATGTCTCCGAAGGACGCGGCCAGGGAGACGATGTTGGCCTTGACGGCGATCAGCGCCTCCAGGACCTGGTCGAGCTGCTCCTGGGTGATGTTCGCCGGGTCGGCGTTGCCGAGGGACTTCGAGAAGAGCCAGATGTTCGAGTAGGCGTCGTCGAGCGTCGTGATCTGACCCTTGTACTTGGGATCGCTGAAGTCGGTGTAGGAGGGCGGCAGGCCGCTGACCTCCTTCGGCTGGTAGATCGTCGGCTCGTCGCCCCAGATCAGCGGGACGCCGTAGACGTTGCCGTCCACGTGGGTCCACGGCGCGTCCTGGAAGGCGGGGAACAGGTCCGCGGCCGCCGGGATGCGCTCCATGTCGAGCGGACGGACGAATCCCGCGGCGATCTCGGTCGCCGAGTAGTCCTTGTTGAGCGTCAGCACGTCCAGCGACGACGTGCCGCCGGTCTGGAGCTTGGTGAGCATGTCGTCGTTGCCGGCGACGTACGTGGACTTGAGCTTCAGGCCGTGCTCGTCCAGGAAGGGCTTGGCGATCTCGGGCGCGTCCTCCCCGCTGAAGCCCGCGTAGTTGATGGTGCCGCTCAGCGTGCCGGTCGTCGAGGCCCCGCCGCTGGTCGCGCCGGCGGCGGTCGTGGCGGTGTCGGAGCCGCTGCCGCACGCGCTCAGCACGGCGCCCAGGCCGCTGAACGCGACGGCGCCGACGCCGGCGCGTCGAAGGAGTTGCAGGCGGGTCATATCTGCGGTCCGACTGATCATCTGGGCGCCCCCTGGCAGTCCGTGACACGACGTTGCTAGGACCATAGGTTCTATGTATGGTCCTTTCGCGATGAACCTAACGGGGTCACAGCGGTCCGTCAAGCGGCTTGCCCTGCTCCAGGTCGCGCCGGCCGCCGTGTTCTGGACGGCCTTCTTCCTCATCCCGCTGGCGATCCTCGTCCGCTACAGCTTCTTCGAGGCGGGCTTCCTCACGATCACGCCCGCGTTCGACCTGGCCAACTACCAGGAGGCGGTGACCAACGGGCTCTACCGCGAGATCATCGTCCGCACGATCGTGATCGGGCTGGCGACGGCCACGCTCGTGGTCGTGCTCGCCTACGCCTTCTCGTACGTGGTCACGTTCGTCTTCCCGCGCCGGCGCGAGCTGCTGTTCTTCCTCGTGATGGTGGCCCTGTTCAGCGGCTACCTGGTGCGCATCTACGCATGGCGCACGATCCTCGGAGAGCAGGGGATCGTCAACTCGCTGCTGCTCTCCACCGGGCTCGTCGACGAGCCGCTGCGCTTCCTCATCTACAGCCGGGTGGCCGTCGTGATCACGATGACCAACATCCTGCTGCCGTTCGCCATCCTGCCGCTGTACTCGGCGATGCAGAACGTGCCCCGTGAGGTGATCGAAGCGGCGCGCAGCCTCGGAGGAAGCGGCCTCGCGGTGTTCCGCACCGTCACCTTCCCCATGACGATGACCGGCGCCAAGGCCGCGTTCGCGTTCGCGTTCGTGCTGACCTGCGGGGACTACGTCACGCCGACGCTCGTCGGCGGGACGAACGGGATCATGATCGGCAACGTCATCGCCGACCAGTTCGGCGTCTCCTACAACTGGCCGCTCGGCGCGGCCCTCGCCATCACGACGATGGTGGCCGTGCTGGTGGTCTTCGCGGTCGTCAGCAGGCTGATGACGGTGGTGGCGCGATGAGGCGCCCGACGGTTCGCCAGGTCGTCGGCGGGCTGCTCGTGGCGTGCGTCATCGGGTTCCTCGCCCTGCCGATCCTCGTCACCGTCGTGTTCTCGTTCAACGCGTCGCCGCGGCTGAGCTTCCCCATCGAAGGGCTCACGCTCGACTGGTACGACCGCGGTCTGCGCGACCCGATGTTCCGCGACGCGCTGCGCAACAGCGTCGTCGCGGCCGTCGTGACCGCGCTGGTCGCGGCCCTCATCGGGGTGCCGGCGTCGTTCGCGCTTCGCGGGCTGGCGCCGCGGATCCGGCCGCTGGTGGCCGGCGGCCTGCTGCTGCCGGCGATCGTGCCCGCCCTGCTGCTGGGGATCGCGCTGACGGTGTTCCTCGAGGAGGTCGGCCTGGGCCTGTCGCTGGAGACGGCGATCATCGGCCACGTGCTGATCGCGCTGCCGTTCGTCGTCCTGAGCATGGTCGCCCGGCTCGACAGCTTCGACTTCTCGATCGTCGAGGCGGCGCGGAGCCTCGGCGCCGGCCCGGCGCGCGGCTTCGCCGACGTCGTGCTGCCGCTCATCCGGCCGTCGATCGTCGGCGCGATGCTCCTGTCGATGGCGCTCTCGCTCGACGAGTTCGTCGTGACCTTCTTCACGCGCGGCGGCGACGACACGCTTCCGGTTCTGATCTGGGGACTCCTGCGCCGCGGCATCGATCCCACCATCAACGCGCTGGCGACGCTGATCCTGGCGGGAACGGTCACGCTCGCGCTCATCGCCAACCGTCTGACCAAGGTGCGCCTATGACCGAATCCCATCTCGAGCTGCACGGCATCGTCAAGCACTTCGGCAGCCAGCTGGTGGTCGACGACGTGGCGCTGACCGTCGCACCCGGGGAGTTCGTCTCGCTGCTGGGGCCGAGCGGCTGCGGCAAGACCACGCTGCTGCGGATCGTCGCGGGCTTCGAGCAGCCCGACGCGGGGACCGTGCTGGTGGACGGCACGGACATCACGCGGCTGGCGCCGAACCGCCGTCCCGTGGGCATCGTCTTCCAGCGTGGCGCCCTGTTCCCGCATCGCACCGTGGCCGAGAACGTCGGCTACGCGCTGCGGCGTCAGCGCGTGCCCAAGCGCGAGGCCGCGGCCAAGGTGGAGGAGATGCTGGCCCTCGTCCGGCTGGAAGGCCTCGGCGACCGTCGGCCGAGCCAGCTCTCAGGCGGGCAGGCGCAGAGGGTCGCCCTGGCCCGTGCGCTGGCCTCCGAGCCGGCCGTCCTGCTGCTCGACGAGCCGCTGTCCGCGCTCGACCTGCAGCTGCGCAAGGAGATGCAGCTCGAGCTGCGCCACCTCCAGCGCCGACTGGGGACCACGTTCGTCTTCGTCACGCACGACCAGGAGGAGGCGCTCGTCCTCTCCGACCGCATCATGGTCATGAACCAGGCGCGGATCGTGCAGACCGGAACCCCCCGCGAGGTCTACGACGACCCGGCGAGCCGGTTCGTCTCCACCTTCATCGGCGAGTCGAACCTGCTCGCGGGCCGGATCGCCGCTCGAGACGAGGCCGGCACGCGGATCCTCGTCGGCGATCAGGAGCTCCTGGCGACGGGGCCGCCGCCGCCGACCGACGTCGAGCGGGTGGCGCTCTCGATCCGCCCCGAGCGTGTGCACATGGTTCCCCGGCGCACGAGCCGCCCGGGCTGGAACGAGGTGGATGCGACGGTCGAGGAGGTCGTGTTCGCCGGCAACCGCGTGCGGCTGCGGCTCTCCACGCGGCTGGGCACCGACCTGTGGCTCGAGCAGCCGCCGAGCGGGGTCGACGGCGTCGACGCGACCGGCCTCCCCACGATCGTGGCGTGGCGCACCGACGACACGCGACTGATCCCGACGTAGCCGGGAGGCCGGGGCGGTCGGGATCCGGCGGTCCCACCTACCGCGAGCCTCCGTGCTCACGTGAGTGGGCGATCCTGGATTCGAACCAGGGACCTCTTCCTTATCAGAGAAGCGCTCTAACCGACTGAGCTAATCGCCCGCGAGGCCGGCAAGTCTAGCGACCCGCA
>JANJUA010000045.1 GCA_024710825.1 Solirubrobacteraceae bacterium | reverse complement strand
GCGCGCGTGCGGGCCAACGCGATGACGGGAGGTGGGGCATGACCGACTGGGCAGGGCTGCGCCTGGCGGTGGTCGCCGGCGACGAGCGCGAGCGCGAGATCGCCCGCCTCGCCGCCGCCACCGGCGCCGAGGTGCGCGCCTACGGCTTCCCGTGGCCCGAGCAGGGCATCGCGGGCGTGACGCTCGCCGCCTCGGCGGCCGAGGCGCTCGACGGCGCCGACTACGGGCTGCTGCCGATCCCCGGCATCGCGCCCGGCGGCCGCCTGTTCGCGCCCGAGCATCCGGAGCCGATCGTCCCCACGGCCGAGATGCTGGCCGGGATGCGCGAGGGCGCGGCGATCGTGCTCGGCATCGCGGACGAGAACCTCCGCGCCGCGGCCGCTGCGCACGGCATCGACTTCTGCGAGTACGAGCACGACCGCGAGCTGATGATGCTGCGCGCCCCCGCGATCGTCGAGGGCGCGCTGCGCATCGCCGTCGAGCAGACCGACGTGACGATCCACGCCTCCCAGGTCGTGGTCGTCGGCTACGGCAACATCGGCGGGCTGCTGGCGGCCACCCTGCGGTCGCTCGGCGCCGACGTGACCGTCGCCGCCCGCAACCCCGTCCAGCGCGCCGACGCCTACGCGATCGGGGCGCGACCGCTGCCGCTCGCCGACCTGCCCGAGCAGGCCGGGCGCTTCGCCATGGTCTTCTCCGCGGTCCCCGCGCCGGTCGTCGGGCGCGAGGTCCTGGAGCGCCTGCCGGCGGGGGCGCTCGTCATGGACCTCGCGGCGCCGCCCGGCGGCGTCGACCTCGAGCTCGCCCGCGAGCTGGGCCATCGCGCCGTCTGGGCGCGCGGACTCGGTCGCCGGGCGCCGGTCACCGTGGGCGCGAGCCAGTGGTCGGGAATCCGGCGGCGCATCGAAGACCGAGAAGCACGAAAGGTGAGCACATGAAGGCCGACCTGGTCATCCGCAACGCCCGCGTCGTCAGCCACGTCGGCGAGTTCCACGGCGGCGTCGCGGTCTCCGACGGGCGCGTCGCCGCGATCGGCGCCGACGCGGCGCTTCCCGCGGGCACGCGCGAGATCGACGCCGACGGCCGCGCGCTGCTGCCCGGCGTCATCGACCCGCACTGCCATCTCGGCGTCAACTACCCGTACGACGAGGACATGCGCGACCAGACCGCCGCGGCGGCCAGCGGCGGCATCACGACGGTCCTGCTGTACATCCGCAACCTGGAGGCGTCGTACCTCCCGTTCTACGAGGACCGCCGGGCGGTCGGCGAGGAGAACGTCCACGTCGACTTCGGCTTCCACTTCGGCATCCAGCGCGAGGAGCACATCCACGAGATCCCGCGGATCGTGGAGGCGACGGGCGTGCGCTCGTTCAAGCTCTACTTCGGCTACGAGCACGGCAACCCCGTCGGGATCGTGCCCGCCAACGACGGCTGGGTCTACGCGACGATGCGCGCCGCGGCGGCGATCTCCGGCGGCATCGTGTCCGTGCACTGCGAGAACACGGGCATCGCGGTGTGGCTGAAGCAGGAGCTGATCGCCACCGGCCGCCAGGACCTCGGCGCCTACACCGAGTCGCGGCCCGCGTTCTGCGAGGTGGAGACCGTCCAGCGCATGATCTTCCTCGCCGAGCAGACCGGCTGCCCGCTGTACGTGCTCCACACGACGGCCGCCGGCGCGCCGCCGCTGGCGGCGCTCGCCCGCGCCCGCGGGGTGGACGTGACGGTCGAGACGTGCCCCCACTACCTCACGCGCTCCTGCTACGACGAGGATCTCGACATGCGCGCGAAGATCTCGCCGCCGCTGCGCGACCGCACCGAGGTCGAGGGCCTGTGGGAGGCGATCTTCTCCGACCAGATCGGCACGATCGGCTCCGATCACGTCCCGTTCTTCCCGAAGGAGGGCAAGGACCTCTGGAAGGAGAAGCCGGGGGCCGTCTCGTTCCCCTGGGAGCTGCCGCTGATGATCACGGAGGGCGTGCAGCGTCGCGGCCTGCCGCTGTCCAAGCTGGTCGAGATGAACTCGCTCGGCCCCGCCAAGCGCTTCGGACTGCACCCGCGCAAGGGCGAGCTGCGCCCGGGCGCCGACGCGGACATGGTGCTCGTCGACCTGGAGACCGAGCGCGAGGTCGTCCACGAGGGCAAGGGCACCTGCATCTACGAGGGCATGAAGCTCAAGGGCTGGCCGGTCCTCACCGTGGCCCGGGGCCGCGTCGTCTTCGAGGACGGCGCCGTCGATCCCGAGGCCGCGGGCGCGGGCCGCTGCGTCACGCGCCCGTCCGAGGTTCCGGCCTAGGCGCCAGCGTCGAGGGAGTCGACGCTCAAGTCCTTGTGAGCATGTCGGGTCTGCCATGCTCATGGCGTGACCCCTCGTACGCGCACGGCAAAGCCGGCCTTCTCCCGTCTGAAGCTCGTCCCGCGCTCCCATCAGGTACGTGACCAGCTCGAGCAGGCGATCGGCCGCGGCGACTACCAGCCCGGGGACCGGCTGCCGTCCGAGCGCGAGCTGTCGGAGATGTTCGGCGTCAGCCGCGTCAGCGTGCGAGAGGCCATCCGCGGCCTGGAGGCGGTCGGCCTGGTGGAGGTCAGGCACGGCGCGGGCACGATGGTCGTCGACCCGTCGCAGCGCGCGTCGCGCGACCTCAGCCGCTGGATGAAGAGCAACCGCGGCGAGGTGCTGGAGCTGCTGCGCGTGCGGGCGGCGCTCGACGAGCTCGCCGGGGAGGAGGCGGCCGAGCACCGCAGCCCCAAGGATCTCGAGGCGATCCGGGAGGCGCACGCGGCGTTCGTCGCCGCCTCGGAGAAGGGCCGGGCCGAGCTGCTCGCGGTGCTCGACCTCCGGTTCCACCTCGCCGTCGCGGTCGCCTCGGGCAGCGATCTGCTGCACAACCTGCTGGCGGAGCTGCACCACCACCTGGCCGAGTCGCGGGCGGTGTTCTTCAAGCCGCCCGATCGCGGGCAGTCGTCCGCGCGCGAGCACGCGGCGATCCTCGAGGCGATCGAGCGTGGCGACGGCGCGGCGGCGCGGGAGGCGACGAGGGCGCACATCGCCTCCGTGCACGAGGTGATGCTGAGCGCCTGAGCGCCTGAGCGCTAGGCGCGCGTGACGGTCCGGCGCGTGGGCCGGCGGGCGAGCGCGTCCTGCACCGACGTGGCCGGGAGCGTGACGATCGCGCCCGCGTCGCCCGGCGCGATCGCCGTCCGTCCACCGCAGATCCCCGCGAGCAGCACGGCGCGATCGTCGACGTGCGCGGCGACGCTCGCCAGCCAGGCGGCCTCGAGCGGATCGGCGTCGCCGTACGGGTAGAACGGGTCGCGCACGTTGTCGGAGCCGAAGCGGACGGGGACGCGGGCCGCGAGCAGCTCGTGGACGAGCGTGATGCCGCGGACCGTGGGGGTGGCGCCTGTCCGCCGGCCCTGGAGGTAGAGGTTCAGGGCCGGCAGCGCGATGATCGTGAGGCCGGCGGCCGCCACCTTCTCCACGACGCGCCCGGCGCGGTCGGGGTCGAGCGTCGCCAGCGCGCAGCAGTGGCCCGCGGCGACGCTGCCCTCGAGCCCGCGCGCCAGCGTGGCTTCGGCGAGGTGCTCGAGCAGCGAGGCGTCGGCGTCGCAGTGCTCGTCGAGGTGGACGTCGACGGGCGCGCCGGTGGCGAGCGCGAGGTCGAGCAGCGCGTCGAGCGACGCGCGCGGATCGGGGCTCAGGGCGACGAAGGCGCCGAGGACGTCCGCGCCGTCCTCCAGCGCGGCGGCGAGCGCGGCGCGGCTCTCGGCGGCGACGGGGTCGAGCTCGCGCGACGCGAACGCCACGATCTCGACGCTGAGGCGGTCCCCGAGCTCGGCGGCGGCGGCCCGCACGGCGCGGCGGTCGCGCACGCCGCCGTCCATGGGCGAGTGGTCGACGTGGGTGCGCAGGCGCGTCGCGCCGTGGGCGGCCGAGCGCTCGAACAGGCGGCGGGCGCGGTCGCCGACGTCCTCGGCCGTGGAGCGCTCGCGCAGGTCGTCGGCCATCGCGATCGCGTCGTGCAGGTCGCGCGGCGGATGGGGGATCGGCGCGAACGCGCGGTCGGCGTGCACGTGCGGCTCGTGGAAGGCGGGCAGCGCGAGGAGCCCGGACGGCGGTCCCGCCGCCGGCTCGACGGAGGTCACGCGGCCGCCTTCCACGGTGACGTCCCACGCCCCCCGGCGGTCGGGGAGCGCGACGCCCGCCAACGGGCTCCCGCTACTCATAGAGCGCGGTCGTGACCGGCACGTCGGCGCGCGTGAGCCCCGCCCGCTCGACGATCGCGGCCGCGCGCTCGCGCGCCTCGACGTGCAGCGCCGGCTCGTCGACCGTGGCCACGCGCCCGTCGAAGTAGAGCCGTCGGCCGTCGACCCACGTCTCGGCGATGCTCGCGCTCGAGACCGACCAGACGAGCGCCTGGAGCGGGTCGTGGAAGGGGATCCACTCGAAGTGGTCGAGGTCGAAGAGGACGAAGTCCGCCTTCTTGCCGGGCTCGAGCGAGCCGATCTCGTCGTCCCAGCCGAGCGCCCGCGCCCCCTCGATGGTCGCCATCCGCAGCGCCTTGCGCGCTCCGACCAGGTCCGCGTCGAGGCGGGCGTCCTTGAACAGCCCGGCGACGAGGTAGAGCTGGCGCATGAGGTTCATGTTCCCGGCGGCGGAGACGCCGTCGGTGCCGAGCCCGACGGTCACGCCCGCGTCGAGCATCTCCGGGTACTTGCCGATGCAGGCGGCCCCCTTCGCGAGCTTCAGCGAGGTCGACGGGCAGAACGCCACGCTCGTGTCGTGCTGGGCGAGCAGCCCCACCTCGTGGTCGTCGACGGCGACCGCGTGGGCGAGCACGAGGTTCGAGCCGAGTCCGTCGTGCTCGCAGATGCGCGTCACCGGCCAGCGCCCGTACCGGCGCTCGGAGATCTGAGACTCCTCGATGTTCGAGGCGATGTGGTAGGTCGTTCCGACGCCGAGGCGCTCCGCGAGGGCGCGGGCGCCGACGTGGAGCTCCAGGGTGCAGGGCTCCTTGCCCTCGATGTTCACCCAGCAGCGGATGCGGCCGTCGGCGTAGCCGTTCCAGTCGCGGACGCACTGCTCGAGCACCTCGAGCGCCGTCTCGTGGTCGGGGAAGAAGTGGTGGTCGACCATCTCGGGCGACCAGCCCGCCGGCAGCTCGGCGGGCTTGTTGTCGGCGGCGTGGCGGCCGGTGATGCCCCGGATGCCGGTCTGTCCTGCCGCCCGGGCGGTGACGCCCGGGTCGTTCTGCGCGCCCATGTCGAGGAAGCAGGTGGTGCCGTGGCGCAGCATCTCGGTGGTCCCGAGCAGGACGCTCGTCGCCTCGTCGGCTTCGCCGACGTGGGCGTAGAACGGCTTGGCCCAGTGGAAGACCCACGCCCGCGTGGCGAGGTTGTCGGGGAAGACCGCCCGCGACAGCGTCTCGGAGAGATGGACGTGCGTGTCGACGAAGCCGGGCGTGACGCCGAGGCGACGCCCGTCGCGGACGGTGTCGCCCTCGCCCGGCGGGTGCGCGGCCAGCACGTCGTCGGAGGCGCCGATGGCGACGATGCGGTCGCCCTCCACCACGAGCGTCGCGTCGCGCAGGCAGCGATCGTCGGCGTCGGCGGTGAGGGCCCAGTCCAGGTGGGTGAGGTACGTCCGCGGCGGAGTGGTCATACAACTGACCAGATTAATGCGGCCGACGGCAAAGTCAAGCCTCGCAGGGGCGCGGGTAGGGTGCGGGTGCCCATGAGCACGGAGGAGCTCACGATCGACGAGCTGGCCCGGAGCACCGGCGTCACCGTCCGCAACATCCGCGCGCACCAGTCGCGCGGGCTGCTGCCGCCGCCCGAGGTGCGCGCGCGGACCGGCTACTACGGCCCCGAGCACGTCGCTCGGCTCGAGCTCATCCGCGAGCTGCAGGCGGAGGGCTTCAACCTCAACGCGATCGGCCGCCTGCTCGAGCACGGTCGCGAGGTCCTCGGCTTCACCCGCAGCGTGCTCTCCCCGTTCGCCGACGAGGAGCCGGAGCACCTCGACCGCCGCGAGCTGGAGGAGCGCCTCGGTTCCGAGGCCGTCGCACGGGCCGAGGCGCTGGGCCTCGTGGTGGCGCTGGGAGACGACCGCTGGGAGGTGCCGAGCCCGTCGCTGTTGCGGGCCGGCGAAGAGGTCGTCGCGCTCGGCGTCTCCGTCGACCGCGCGCTCACCGTCCTCGAGGAGATCAACCGCAGCTCGCAGGCCGTCGCCGAGGCGTTCGTGCGCCTCTTCCGCGAGGAGGTCCTCCGCCCGCTGGAGCAGGGCGGCGACACCCCGGAGCACTGGGCGCAGGCGGCCGCCGCGGTCGAGCGCCTGCGGCCGCTCGCCTCCGAGGCGCTGCTCGCCGGCTTCCAGCAGGTCATGACGCGCGAGGTCGAGCGCGCGTTCGGCGAGGAGATGGCCCGGCGCCGTGGTTGAGGGCGCCTCGCGGCCGCGTCAGCTGCCGTCGAGCAGCCCCAGCGCGCGCACGCGGTCGATGTCCTCGCGGACCTTCAGCGCCGCTCCCAGGGTGGCGTCGAGGTCGTCGACGGCGGTCAGCGCGCGCGCCCAGGTGATGGTCTCGCCGACGCCCGGCGCCTTGTAGAGGTCGGTGTCGCGCAGCCGCGCCACCGCCTCGCATACGCGTGTGGCGATCGCGTCGGCGACGCCCGGCGCTCGGGCCGTGACGATCGCGCGCTC
>JANJUA010000439.1 GCA_024710825.1 Solirubrobacteraceae bacterium | reverse complement strand
GGAGAGCAGCACCACCGCGCCCGGCTCGAGCTCGCGGGCGAGCGCGCGGAGCTGCCGCGGACGGGCCTGGACGCGCCGGTGCTGGCGCTGCTCGGCGTCGGCCTGCTGACGGCGGGTGTCGGCCTGCGGCTGCGCACGGTCGATGGGCACCGACCCTGAGGCGGTAGACGGCGAGCCGCCCGTCGTCGCGACGGCCGGCCCCGAGGAGACCGAGGCGCTCGGCGCGGCGCTGGCCCGCGAGCTCGAGCCGGGCGCGGTGGTGCTGCTCTCCGGCGATGTCGGCAGCGGCAAGACGACGTTCGTGCGCGGCGCGGTGCGCGCGCTCGGCCACGACGGTCGGGTGACGAGCCCCACGTTCACGCTCGTCAACCGCTATGAGGGCGGCCGGGTCGCCGTCTCGCACCTCGACCTCTACCGGCTCGGCGACGCGGGCCTCGACGGCGAGGACCCCTCGCTGCTGACCGACGAGCTCACCGGCGAGCGGATCGTCTTCGTGGAGTGGCCGCCGGCCGCGGATGTCGAGCACCTCGGTCCGATCGCCGCGCGCGTCGTGCTGAGCCACGCCGGCGGCGATCGACGCGAGATCGAGGTGATCCGGGGATGAGCGACGTCGTGCTCGCCTTCGACACCGCCACGGCCGCGACCGTCGTGGGCCTCACCGGGCCGGGGATCTACGACCCGATCGTCCGCCGCGACGACCCGAGGCCCGGCGAGCGGCCCCGCCACGCGCAGCAGCTCCTCGTGCTGGCGACCGACGCGCTCGAGCAGGCCGGCCTGCGGCTCGCCCACGTCGACCGCGTCGTGGTCGGCACCGGCCCCGGCTCGTTCACCGGCCTGCGGATCGGGCTGGCCACCGCCCGCGCGCTGGCGCTGGCGGCCGAGGCCGAGCTGGTGGGGGTCTCGACGCTGCGGGTGCTCGCCGTCGCCGCGGAGAAGGGGGTCGGTCGCGACACCGTCGTGACGCCCGTGCTGGACGCCCGCCGCGGGGAGGTGTTCGTCGCGGCCTGGCGCGCCGGGCAGCTCGTGGTGCTGCCGCGGGCGGTGGCGCCCGACCGGGTGGGCGAGATCGCGAGGGAGGGCGGTGTGGGGCGTCGGCGCCTGTGGCTGGCGGTGGGGGACGGGGCGATACGCTTCCGGGAGGTTCTGGAGCCCCTGGGGCTGTCGGTCCCGTCGGACCAGTCGCCGCTGCACCGGGTCGACCCGCTGGTGCTGTGCCGGCTGGGGGCCGAGGGGGAGCCGGCGGAGCGCACGAGCGTGGTGCCCGAGTACCTGCGGCTGCCCGATGCGGAGATGGCGTTCCTGAACCGCCCCGAGTCGTGACCGTCATGGCGACCACCGCCCTAGAGATCCGACGCCTCGCCTACGCCGACCTCCCGCAGGTCGTGTCGGTCGAGCGGCGTGCGTTCCCGACGCCGTGGTCGCTCGCCATGTTCGTGCTCGAGCTCAGCAAGCCCGGCGGCGTCTGCCTGGCGGCGGTGCGCGACGGCCGGCTCGTCGGCTACTGCATCTGCTCGCGCTACGACGTCGTCTGGCACCTGATGAACATCGCGGTCGACCCGTCGCACCGCCGCGAGGGGCTGGCGACCGCGCTGCTCGGCGAGCTGCTGCATCGGATCGGCGACGAGCAGGCGCGGGTGACGCTCGAGGTGCGGCCGTCGAACGCCGCGGCGATCGACCTGTACGAGCGCTTCGGCTTCCGCGCCGCGGGCCTGCGGCGGCGCTACTACCAGGACAACGGCGAGGACGCGCTCATCATGTGGCGCACGCCCGGCACGCTCGCCGGCCACCTCGACGACGTCCCCAACGCCGCGCCGCCCCGCTGATGAGCGGCGTGATCCTCGCCATCGAGACGAGCTGCGACGACACCTGCGCGGCGGTCGTCGACCACGAGGGGCGGATCCTCTCCAACGTCATCTCGTCGCAGAGCATCCACGACCGCTACGGCGGCGTGGTGCCGGAGATCGCGGCGCGCCATCACCTCGAGCTGGTCGACGTGGCGGTCGAGGACGCGCTCGCGCAGGCGGACGTCGGGCTGGAGGACGTGTCGCTCGTCGGCGTCACGCAGGGGCCGGGCCTCGTCGGCGCCCTGCTGATCGGGCTGAGCGAGGCGAAGGCGATCGCCGCGGCCCGCGATCTCCCGCTGGCGCCCGTCGACCACCTCCAGGGCCACGTCGCGGCGAACTTCCTCGCCCCCGACCCGTTCGAGCCGCCGTTCGTCTGCCTGATCGCGTCGGGCGGCCACACCCTGATCGCGCACGTCACCGGGCGCGACGCGTTCCGGGTGCTCGGCTCGACGCTCGACGACGCGGCCGGCGAGGCGTTCGACAAGGGCGCTCGGATGCTCGGGCTCGGCTACCCCGGCGGCCCGGCGCTCCAGCGGCTCGCCGAGGGCGGCGACCCGGACGCGCACCGCTTCCCGACCGCCGACGGCGTCGCGGGGCTGGATTTCTCGTTCGCGGGCGTCAAGACGGCGCTGCTCTATGCGCTGCGCGATCGGCCGGACTCCGATCGCGCCGATCTGGCGGCGTCCTACCAACACGCGATCGTCGAGCAGCTCGCCGTGCGGACGGAGCGGGCGCTGCGCGAGACGGGCCTGGAGCGGCTCGCGGTCGGCGGCGGCGTCGCCGCGAACGGTCCGCTGCGCGCGCGGCTGACGGGGATCGGCGTCGAGACGCACATCCCGCCGCACGCGCTCTGCACCGACAACGCCGCGATGATCGCCAGCGCCGCCCGCTATGCGACGCCGCTGCTGCCGGCCGCCTACCTGGGGCTCGACGCGTACGCCAGCGGCGAGCGCGGGCTGTGACGCCGGTCCTCACGCTGTACGGGCGGCCGGGCTGCCACCTGTGCGACGAGGCGCGGGCCGTGGTGGCGCGCGCCGCCGGCCGCGTGCCGTTCGAGCTGGTGGAGGTCGACATCGAGCGCGACGACGAGCTCTTCAAGCGCTATCTCGAGCGGATCCCCGTCGTGGCCGTCGACGGGGAGGAGCGCTTCGAGCTGTTCGTCGACGAGGATGCGCTGGTCTCGGCGCTATCTTCACCGCACGCATGACTTCCGGCGTCATGACACAGCCCGAGCGCCTCTCCCTTGGCGTCGCCGCGCGCCTGGCGAGGTACCTCCAGGTCCTCACGCAGGCGAAGAAGGAGGGCCGCGAGACGATCTCCTCACAGGAGCTGTCGGAGTGGACGCACGTCAACTCGACGCAGATCCGGCGCGACCTCTCGGGCTTCGGCAAGTTCGGCAAGCGCGGCGTCGGCTACAACGTCGACTCGCTGGTCTCGCAGATCCGCAAGATCCTGCACACCGCCGGCCAGCACAACATCGCGCTGTTCGGCGCCGGGCACCTGGGCCGGGCGATCGCCTCCAGCCACATCTTCGCCGACCACGGCTTCACGGTCGTGGCGATCTTCGACAACGACCTGACGAAGATCGGCCAGAAGGTCGGCAACGTGGAGGTCCGGGCGGTCAGCGACCTGAAGAAGGCCGTCGACGAGGAGGACATCGTCGTCGGCGTGCTCGCCGTTCCGGGGGCGGCCGCCCAGCCGCTGGCCGACGCGCTGGTGGAGGCCGGGGTGAAGATCATCTTCAACTACTCCGAGGCCCTGCTGCACGTCCCGCCGGAGGTCACGGTGCACACCTCCAGCCCCGCGGTCGACCTGCTCTACGCGCTCTACTTCTACCTGACGTGAGCCCCATCGACTTCGACCGCTCCGAGGCGGTGTTCGCCGACAGCGTCGACGCGACCGTGGGGATCGAGGAGGAGTTCCAGATCCTCGACCCGACCACGCTCGCGCTCACGCCGCGCTTCGAGGAGCTGCGTGACACGGCCGACCCGGCGCTCGCCGACCACATCACCGGTGAGCTAATCAAGAGCGAGATCGAGATCGTCTCCGGGCGCGGCGAGGACCTGGCGGACGCGATCGCCCGCCAGCGGGAGGCGCGGCGGCGCCTCTTCGCGCACGCCGCGGCACACGACGTCGCGCTCGGCGCGACCGGGACGCACCCGTGGTCGGACTACCGCGAGCAGGAGTTCATCGACACCGAGCACTACCGCCGCGTGGCGGACTCGCTCCAGTACGTCGCCAAGCGCAACAACACGTTCTCGCTGCACGTCCACGTCGGCGTGCGCGGCATCGACCGCGCGGTCCGCGTCTGCGACCGACTGCGGCCGGTGCTGCCGACGCTGCTCGCGCTGAGCGCCTCCTCGCCGTACCTCGACGCGCGCGACGCCGGCCTGCACTCCGCCCGCACGCAGTCGTTCACGAAGAGCTTCCCGCGCTGCGGCGTCCCGGACGCGTTCGGCTCCTGGATCGCGTTCCGCGACTACCTCGACCTGCTCCGCCGGACCGGCTCGATCGTCGAGTACACGCAGGTGTGGTGGTCGGTGCGCCCGCACCTGACGTTCGGGACCGTCGAGGTCCGCATCTGCGACGCGCAGATCACGGCGGGGGAGTCCGAGGCGCTGACGACGCTCGTCACGGCCTGCGTGCTTGCCGCGGCGCGCGACGTCGACGAGGGCGTCCCGTTCGATGACCCGGCGCCGCGGCTCGTGGAGGAGAACGTCTGGCGCGCCATCCGCCACGGGATGGACGGCGAGCTGATCGACTTCGAGCGGGGCGCCGAGGTGATCCCGGCGCGGGAGGCCGTCGAGCGGCTGCAGCGCTGGAGCGGCTGCGACGTCGCGTTCGGAGACCTCAACGGCGCCCAGCGGCAGCGGCGGCTCATCGCCGTGGGCACGCCGATGGAGGAGGTCTTCGCTCACACTGTGGCCGAGACGCGCGCCACGTATGCTTCGGAGGCGGTGAGCTGCGGATCATGAGCGACCAGGGACGTCCACCCACCGAGGAGGAGCTGCGCGCGGCCTACGAGGCCGAGCTGAAGCGGGTGCGCGTCGAGGACGTGCTCGCGCAGACGGTCGTGTCGCTCGTCAACCTCGCCGGGCGCAAGGCCGGGCTGGTGCCGGGCAGCGAGGACGAGCGCGATCTCGAGCAGCTGCGGCAGGCGATCGAGGCGGTCCGGGCCCTCCTGCCGATGGTCGAGGGGACGCTCGGCGGCGACGTCGAGCAGGTCCGTAACGCGCTCAGCCAGCTTCAGCTCGCCTACGCCCAGGGGCGCGGCGCGAGCGGCTCCGAGCAGCCGGCGGAGAGCCCGCCCGAACCGGGTCAGCCGGGCCCCGCCCAGTCATCCGGGCGACTCTGGGTCCCGGGCCAGTAGGCCTTCCCGCCTCTACAGCGGATATGCTCCGGCCGCTTTCCGACCGGGGCTAGGTCGTCGGCTCGTCCGTGCCGGGCCGTACCCCGTGAAAAACCTTCGGAGGAACCTTCCTTGAGTGACTTCCTGACCGACCACGGGGTCGTCGTCGCCCTCGTCTGCGCAGGGCTCGCGGTGCTGTACGGCATCGTCACAGCGCGATCGCTGCTTGCTCTCTCCCCGGGCAACGAGCGCATGCAGTTCATCTCCGGGGCCATCCAGAAGGGCGCTCGCGCCTATCTGAACCGTCAGTACTCGATCATCGCGGTAGTGGGCGCGGTGCTGTTCGTCGCGCTGATCTTCGTGCAGGACATCGAGGTCGCCATCGGCTTCCTCGTCGGCGGCGTGCTGTCGGCGGCCGCCGGCTACATCGGCATGAACGTCTCGGTGCGGGCCAACGCGCGCGTCGCCGAGGCGGCCCGCGACGGGGTGCCGCGCGCCCTCGACGTGGCGTTCCGCGGCGGCGCCGTGACCGGCCTGCTGGTCGTCGGCCTCGCGCTGCTCGGCGTGGCCGGCTACTACGGCATCCTGACCGCGTTCTTCGACGTCAGCGAGAAGGACGCCGTCGACGCGCTCATCGGGCTCGGCTTCGGCGGCTCGCTGATCTCGGTCTTCGCCCGTCTGGGCGGCGGCATCTTCACCAAGGCCGCCGACGTCGGCGCCGACCTCGTCGGCAAGGTCGAGGCCGGCATCCCGGAGGACGACCCGCGCAACCCGGCGGTCATCGCCGACAACGTCGGCGACAACGTCGGCGACTGCGCCGGC
This sequence comes from Solirubrobacteraceae bacterium, assembly GCA_024710825.1. Classification (GTDB taxonomy): domain Bacteria; phylum Actinomycetota; class Thermoleophilia; order Solirubrobacterales; family Solirubrobacteraceae; genus Capillimicrobium. Next base: position 10,770 of record JANJUA010000439.1, on the reverse strand, counting down.
ATGGCGGCCGACCTGTTCGAGACCTACGCGGTCACCGCGGTGGCGGTCATGCTGCTCGGCGTCCTGACGTTCAACGACCAGACCGCGGTGGCGATGTACCCGCTGATCCTCGGCGCGGTCGCGATCGTCGCCTCGATCATCGGCACGTTCGCCGTGAAGGGCTCCAACGTGGAGCGCGCGCTCTACCAGGGGCTCATCGTCTCGGGCATCATCGCCGCGGCGGCGTTCTACCCGGTCACGCACTGGATCATGGACGGCGTCACGCTGAAGGCCGCTGGCGTCCCGAGCGACTCGCCGAGCGTCGGCGACCTGTACCTCTGCTCGCTGATCGGCATCGCGGTCACCGCGCTGCTGTTCGTGCTCACCGACTACTACACGTCGACCCGCTTCGGGCCGGTGAAGAAGACGGCGGCCGCGTCGCAGACCGGCCACGCGACGAACATCATCCAGGGCCTCGCCCAGGGGCTCCAGGCGACGGCGCTGCCGGCGCTCGTGCTCGTGCTCGGCATCTGGGGCGCGTGGGAGCTGGCGGGCGTCTACGGCGTCGGCGTGGCCGTCATGGGTCAGCTCTCGCTGACGGGCCTGATCGTGGCGCTGGACGCCTTCGGGCCGATCACCGACAACGCCGGCGGCATCGCCGAGATGGCCGAGCTGCCGGAGAGCGTCCGCAACGTGACCGATCCGCTCGACGCGGTCGGCAACACGACGAAGGCGGTCACGAAGGGCTACGCGATCGGCTCGGCGGTGCTCGCCGCGGTCGTGCTGTTCGCGGCGTTCCGTTACGAGCTGGCGGCCGAGGGCCAGGAGATCTTCTTCGGCATCGACGACCCGCCGGTCCTGATGGGTCTGCTGATCGGCGGCATGATGGTGACGCTGTTCGCCGCCATGTCGATGGAGGCCGTCGGCCGTGCCGCGGGCGCGGTCGTCGAGGAGGTCCGCCGCCAGTTCCGCGAGAAGCCGGGCATCATGGACGGCACCGAGGAGCCGGACTACGAGCGCTCGGTGGCGCTCGTGACGGCCGCCGCGCAGCGGGAGATGATCGTCCCGTCGCTGATCCCGATCGTCTTCACGGTGATCGTGGGCATCATCAGCGTGAAGGCGCTGGGCGGCCTGCTGATCGGCGTGATCGTCGTCGGCTTCTTCTTCGCCGTCCTGATGACCGCCGGCGGCGGCGCGTGGGACAACGCGAAGAAGCTGATCGAGGACGGCGCGTTCGGCGGCAAGGGCTCCGAGGCCCACGCCGCGTCGGTCACCGGCGACACCGTCGGCGATCCGTTCAAGGACACGTCCGGCCCGGCGATCAACCCGATGATCAAGGTCGCGAACATCGTCGCGATCCTCATCATCCCGATCATCACCTGATCGGACGGCGTCACCCCGCCGCGCCCGAGCGCGCGGCGGGGTGACTGTCGAGTTTGCGTCGCATGGCGACGCAGACTCGACAGCGACCGTCAGGGAGCGAGCGTCGCGGTGATCGTGACCGGGTCCAGCGCGCGGACGTCGCCCAGCGGCGGCCGCCCGGGCATGTCCTTGAACTCGGAGACCAGTTCGATGCCGCCGGGCGCGACCGTGGCCGGCACCGCCGTCCACGTGTAGGTCGAGCCGCTCACCGTCGGCTCGCCGACCCGGAGCGTGGCGATCGTCCGCTTCGCCTGGGCGACCGGAGCGCTGCCGTGGAAGCCGGAGTCCGAGACGGCCTCGATGGTGCCGTCGGCGCCGTCGAGGTTGACCGTGACGTCACGCAGCGTCACCCAGATCCCGTTCGCCTCGGTGGGCTGGGCCGGCCCGGCCGTGTAGCCGATGCGGAGGCTGCTGCCCGCGCTGGTGATGGTGCCCTTGCGCGACTCCGGATCGTATGTGGTGCCCGTGACCGGGAACGTGTACGTGCCGTCGGCCGCGACCGCGACGCCGCCGCCGAGCTGCGGCTCGAAGATCCGCCCGAAGGAGTTGCGCAGCGTGGGGTTGTAGCCCCACGAGAGCTGGCCGCCGGTGACGGCGCGCGCCGTGTCCGGGACGGCGGGAGCGCTCTCGACCGTGACGGTGCCGACGCGCCGGCCGGCGCGCCTGTCGAGGGCCTTGGCGCCCGCGCGCGTGAGGCGCAGCGCCCCACGACGCAGCTCGACGCCGCCGTCGTCGCCGATGGTGACCTTGCCGCCGCGCACGGCGAAGACGTGCGCCCGGCGCTTGCCGACCTTGGCGCTGATCCGCGCGCCTCCGTCGGTGATGCGCGCCCGGACGGCCGTGAGCCGGGTGCCGCCGATGCGCAGCCCGCCCCGGTGGCGCACGTTGACGACGCCCTTCGCGTTCGGCCCGGAGGTCGAGGCGACGGGCAGGGTGACGGTGCGGCCGTCGGCGGTGGCGGGAGCAACGGCGCGCACGGGCGAGCCCGCGGCGCGGTCGAGCTTCAGGGTGGTATCGGCCGCCGCCGGGGTGGCCGCGACGAGCGCGGCGCCGGCGATGGCGGCCAGTGGGATGCGTGTCTGCATTAGGCAACCCTAACGTGCTACGGTCCCGCGCCTCGACTTAGGGCCACCTAACTAACCGACCCCGAGAAGGACCGGATGCTTCACAGAATCAGGCGCGCCCTGCTCGCGCTGCTGCTGTCCCTGGCCGCCCTGGCGACCGCCGCCACGGCGGTGTCGGCCGCTCCGGAGCTTGCCGTGTCGGTCGGCAGCGCGCTGAACCCGAACGGCGTCACCGTGACCGTGTCCGGGACCGGCTTCGAGCAGTCGTACACGCCCGCCGCGGGGCCGCCGTCTCCGACGCCCGGCTTCTACATCGCCCAGGGGGCGATCGTGAGCGGCACCGTGGTGACCGGTACGGCGAAGTGGATCAACCCGGGCGCCTCGAGCGAGACCGCCACGCAAGCGCCGCTGGCGCCGTCCGGGGACTTCAGCGCCAGCCTCGCGCTGTCGGGGATTCTCGACGAGGGCGCGGTGGACTGTCGTGTCGCGGACTGCCTCGTCATCGCCTGGCCGGCACACTCCAACCCGGTCGACGGCGCGCTCATCGAGGCGACGGAGCCGCTTGCCTTCGGCCCCCCGCTGTGGCTGAGCAAGAGCACGGACCTCGATCCGGCGGGCGAGACCGTGACCGTCTCCGGTGACGACTTCGAGCAGTCGTACCCGCCGGCGCCCGGTTCCGGCGCGCCGCTCCCCCAACCGGGCTTCTACGTGGCCCAAGCCGCGGTCCGAGGTGGCGCCATCGTCACGGGCGCATCGAAGTGGATCAACCCCGCGGCTCCGTCGGAGACCGCAGGCCAGGCGCCGCTGTCGCCCTCGGGCGCGTTCAGCGCGAGCATCGCGCTGACGGGCACGCTGGACGGCGGCGCGGTCGACTGCGGGGTCACCGATTGTCAGGTCATCGCCTGGCCCGCGCACTCCAACCCCGTCGACGGGCACCTGATCGTCACGCAGGACATCGCCTTCGGCGAGCCGGATTCCGGACCCGGGCCGGGGCCGGGGCCCGATCCCGGGCCCGGACCGGGCGGGATCGGCCTCGCGGCCACGCCGATCTCCAACCTGTCGACCACCGCGCCGACGACGGTGACGGTGCAGGGCGTCGGCTACTCACCCACCGCTCCCGGCATCTACGTCGTGTTCGGGCCGCAGTCGGGCAACACCAACCCCGGCGCGTACGGCGACTCGAAGTGGCTGTCGCTCGGGACCGGGCTGTCGGCCACCGGCACGTTCGCCACGACGCTGACCGTGCGCCCTACCTACACGGACGCCTCCGGCAACGTCGTCAACTGCACCGTCGTGCAGTGCTACGTCTCGACGATGCGCGCCCACGGGATGGCGGACGTCGACCAGAGCGCGTCGGTCCCGTTGGCGTTCGGCTCCGTCGTGTCCACGCCGAAGCCGGACGAAGGTGGCGCGGGCGGCGGCTCCGGTCCCGTGGTGCCGGCGCAGCCGGCCGCGTCGGCGAGCGAGCGCGGGTCGACCGCGCCCGCGCTCGACACGGTGAGGGTTCGGCGCAACGGCCGCGCGTCGCTGCGCGTCTCCGAGCCGTCGACCGTCACGTTCACCGTGCGCCGGCGGGTGAAGCGCAGGTGGAAGGTCGTGCGGACGGTCACCGTCGAGGCGAAGGCGGCCGGCACGGTGAGCGCGCGCCTGGGCATGAAGAGGGCCGGCAGGTACCGGATCTCGATCTCCGCGGTCGGCCGCAGCGGCACGAGGTCGTCGACGCACGTGCGGACCGTGAAGGTGGCGAAGAGGGCCAAGAGCACCAAGAAGGCCAAGGGCAAGAGGGGCAAGCGCGACCGGCGCTGACCCGCCCCGGCCGAGTCGAGCGGCGCGCGCGGGGCAAACGCGCGCGGCCGTCCGTCCGCCGACCCGCGGTCCCGGGTAGCCATCCGGGATGGCCAGGGAACCGATGGACGCCCTCCCGCTCCAGCTGCGCTCCGCCGACGCCTACGCGCTGGCGGCCGGGTCGCTCGTCGGCTTCGCGTACGCGACGCGCGCAGACCTGCTCTCCGGTGTGGTCGGGCGCGCGCTCGACGACGCCTGTCTCGTGGAGCTCGAGATGCAGGCGCTCGAGCACCGCCGGGAGCACGTCATCATGCGCAAGCAGGAGCAGGTGGACACGCTCGAGCGAGCTCGCCGCACCCGCGGCTAGCATCACCCGCCGCCATGGCCGAACGCCGTCTCCACGGGCTCCAGCGGGTCCTGGGCGTCAACGCCCTCTCGGCCACCGCCTACGGCAACGTCGGGTCGTCGATCTACTACGCGCTCGGCCTCGTGGCGTCGCTGGCGCTCGGCCTCACGCCGATCGTCTTCCTCGTCAGCGGCTTCATCTTCATCCTCACCGCCGCGACCTACGCCGAGGCGACCGCGATGTACCCGGAGGCCGGCGGCTCCAGCTCGTTCGCCCGCCGCGCCTTCAACGAGTTCGCCTCCTTCTTCGCCGCCTGGGGCTCTCTGCTGACGTACACGGCGACGATCGCCACGTCGGCGTTCTTCGTCGCGCACTACCTGGGCGGCGTCTTCTGGGACGACCTGGCCCGGGCGCCGGGCGACGTCCTCTTCGGCATCGGCGTGATCGTCGTTCTCAGCCTCGTCAACGTCCGCGGCGTCAAGGAGTCCTCGGGCGTCAACGTGGCCCTCGCGGTCATCGACTTCTGCACGCAGATCCTGCTCGTGGCGCTCGGCGTCTTCCTCGTGCTCTCGCCCGAGACGCTCGTCGAGAACGTCGATCTCGGCGTCGCTCCGTCGTGGGGCGACTTCTTCCTGGCGATCCCGCTGTGCATGCTCGCCTACACGGGCATCGAGACGATCTCGAACATGGCCGAGGAGGCCAAGGACGAGCGCAAGACCATCCCGGCCGCGATCAAGCGGGTCGTCGTCGCCGTGCTCGCGGTCTACTCGATCCTGCCGTTCGTGGCGCTGTCCGCGCTGCCCGTCCAGCAGGGTGCCGACGGCGAGCACTTCACCCTGCTGGGTGAGTCCGGCGAGGACGGCGGGTTCGCGGACAACCCGATCCTCGGCGTCGTCTCCAACATGGACCTCGGCTTCCTCCAGACGCCCGCCGAGCTGTACGTCGGCGTCCTCGCCGCGACCATCCTGATCGTGGCGACGAACGCGGGCGTCATCGGCGTCTCGCGGCTCGTGTACTCGATGGGCATCCACCGCCAGGTGCCCGACCGCCTGCGCCGGCTGCACCCGCGCTACGGGACGCCGTGGCTGGGGATCCTGATCTTCGGCGCCCTCGCCTGCTTGATGGTCGTCCCCGGCGAGGCGGTGTTCCTGGGCAACATCTACGCCTTCGGGGCGATGCTCTCCTTCACCGTGGCGCACGTCGCGCTCATCCGCCTGCGCGGCAAGGTCAAGGACGTCGAGCGGCCCTACAGAGGCCCCGGCAACGTCACGATCCGCGGCTACGACGTGCCGCTCTTCGCCGTCGTCGGCGGCCTGGTCACCTTCGCCGCGCTGACCGTGCTGGCGGTGCGCAACCCGGTCGTGACGATCGTCGCCGCCGCCTGGCTGGCGACCGGCATCGTCGTCTACGTGGTCTACCGCCGGCGCCAGGGGCTCGACCTGACGAGCACCCGCAAGATCGCCATCCCGCAGCCGGTCGTCGACCACGAGGCGGAGTACGACTCGATCCTCGTCGCGTTCGACACGCCGACCTACAGCCAGGCGGCGATGGGGACGGCGATCCGGCTCGCCGCACGGCGCCGGCGGGGCATCCACGTGCTCGTGGCGATCGTCGTGCCGCAGTCGTCGCCGATCGGCGCGTCGCTGCCCGAGCAGGAGATGGCCGCGCAGGAGCTCGTCGAGCGGGCGCGCCTGCAGGGTGGGCGCCGTGTCACCGGCCACTGGGTCAAGGTGCGGGCGGGCCAGGCCGGCTCGATGTTCGTCGCCGAGGCACGGGCGATGCGGGCCCAGGCGATCGTCATGGCGCTCACGCCGCGAGGCGGCGGAACGCTGTTCAGCAGGACCGTGGAGACGGTCCTCTCGGAGCGGCCGTGCCGCGTGATCGTCGCGTCGTCGCCCGGGTCGGCCGGGCTCGACGAGGATCTCCTCACCGCGGCGGCGAAGGGCTGACGATGCACGGCGCCGCCACGAACGTCCTGTCCGTCGCGCTCGTCGTCCTCGGATTCGCGCTCGTCGTCCGCACCCTGACCGCCGGCGGAGGGCCGGTCGCGATCGGCGTGCTGCTCGGCGTCATGTTCGTCGCCGTGGGCGTCGGGCGGCTGTGGATCGCCCGGAGGACCCGCTGATGCGCGAGGGCGAGCGGCGGATCGTCGAGCGCTCGCTGGGTTCCCCAAGGCTGTTCGCGATCATCTACACGCCGATCGCCAGCGCGATCTACTTCTCGCTCGGCGTCGTCGCCCTGCACGCGCTCGGCATGACGCCGTTCGTCTTCCTCGCGGCCGGCCTGTACTTCGTGCTCACCGCGATGACGTACGTCGAGGGCGCCTCGCTGCACCAGGACCGCGGCGGTGCGACGGTGTTCGCGCGCTACGCCTTCGACGAGCTGACGAGCTTCGTCGCCGGCTGGGCCGTGCTGCTCGACTACGTGATCCTCATCGCGATCTGCGCGTTGTCGGCCACGAACTACCTGCAGGCGTTCTGGCGGCCGCTCGCGGACGGCTTGCTCGAGGTGGTCGTGGCGATGGCGATCGTGGGCTGGGTCGCCGTGCGCAGCGTTCGCGGCTTCTCCCTGCGGCGGTCGCACCGGGTGCTCGTCCTCGTCGTCGCGGACATCGCGATCCAGCTCCTGCTCATCGGCCTCGGCCTCGCGCTGTTCTTCGACGCGGAGCTCGTCACGCGCCAGATCGACCTGGGCACGGCGCCGCGCTGGGACGAGCTGGTCTTCGCGCTGACGATCGCCACCGTCGCGTTCACGAGCCTCGAGTCGGCCTCCGGGCTGGCGGGCGAGGTGGGCGTGGGCCGCGCCGGGCTCAAGCGGCTCGTCGGCAGCGCGAGCGCGACCGTGACGCTCGTGTACTTCGGGATCGCGCTGGTGGCGGTCAGCGCCCTGCCGGTCACCGACGGCCAGACGCTGCTCGCCGACCGCTTCCTCGACGCGCCCGTGCTCGGCGTGATCGGGCAGCTCGAACCGGCCTGGCTGGCGGACACCATGCGCTACGTCGTGGCGGTCGTCGCGACGATCACGCTGATCGCGGCGGCGGAGGCGGCGATGCTCGGGCTGTCGCGGCTCGCATATCAGCTCGGGACGAACCGTCAGATCCCGAGCGTGGTCGGCCGCCTGCACCCGACGCGCTCGACCCCATACGTCGTCATCGGGATCTCCGCCGTGCTCGCCTGCGCGCTCGTCATCCCCGCGGACGTGGCGACGCTGATCGGCATCTACGCCTTCGGGGCGACCCTCGCGTTCACCATCGCCCACCTGTCGGTCGTGAAGCTGCGCTTCTCCGAGCCGGACCGGCGACGGCCGTACCGGATGCCGCTCTCGGTGGGTCGGCTTCCCGTGCCCGCTGCGCTGGGGGCGGTCATCTCGGCCGCGCTGTTCGTCAGCGTGCTGGTCTTCCACGACTCGGCGCGCTACGTCGGGGCGGGGTGGATGCTCGTCGGCATCGCCCTGTACCTCGTCTACCGCACCACCGAGGGCAAGCCCGTGCTCAGGCGGGTGACGGTCCCCGCCGCCGCGCTGCGGGCCGACACGCGGCTTACCACCGCCTACGGCTCGATCCTCGTGCCGATCTTCGGCGCCGCCCTGGACGACGACATCGTGCAGACGGCCGGGCGCCTGGCCTCCGAGGAGGTCGTCGACGAGGCTACGGGGGAGGGGCCGACGATCGAGGCGCTGTGGGTGTTCGAGGTCCCGATGGCCCTCCCGATCGACGCGCGGCTGCCCGACGAGCAGCTCAAGCGCGCGCGGGCGGCGCTGGCGCGCGCGAAGGCGGTGGGCGAGGAGTACGAGGGCGTCGAGGTGGCCACGGCCACGGTGCGGGCGCGGCGGGCCGGCCAGGCGATCGTCGAGGAGGCGCGCCGGCGAGGGGTGGAGGCGATCGTCATGGCCGCCGAGGAGCCGTCCCGCATCCGCGGCGGGGCGCTGCTCGGCGGGCGCGCCGGGCCGCGCGACAACTTCCTCGGCGACGTCACGAAGTACGTCGTGACGAAGGCCGCCTGCCCGGTGATCCTGACCGCCCCGCCGGCGAACGAGCCCGAGTAGGCGATCCGCTAGCTTCCCGCTCGTGTTCATTCTGATCGTCGGTGCAGGCCGTGTGGGGTCGGAGGTGGCGAAGGTCGCGGTGGCCGCCGGGCACGAGGTCTCGGTCCTCGACGAGGACCCGCTCTCGCACGAGCGCCTCGACGTCGGCGGCGACGGGACGTGGGAGGACCGCGGCGGCCGCTTCACCGTCGGGACCGCGCTGGAGATCGACGCGCTGATCGAGGCGGGCATCGAGGAGGCGGACGCCTTCATCGCCGCGACCCATGGCGACAACACGAACCTCGTGATCGCGCAGATCGCGGCGAAGCGCTTCGAGGTCGGGCGCGTCATCGTGCGCGTCATGGACCCGTACCGGGCCGCGTGGTACGCGGAGCAGGGGCTCGAGACGATCTCCCCGACGGCGCACGCGATCCAGATGTTCCGGCAGGCGCTGGAGATCCGCTGATGTACGTCATCGTGATCGGCGGCGGCAAGGTGGGCTGGAACCTCGCCCGCGAGCTGATGGACAAGGGCGAGGAGGTCACGCTCATCGAGGAGGACCGCCGCCGCTACCTCGTGATCGAGCAGGAGCTCGAGCACGCCGTCCAGTACGGCGACGCGACGGAGCTGTGGGTCCTCGAGCGGGCGGGGATCGCGCGAGCGGACCTCGTCATCGCGGTGACCGGCGACGACGAGGACAACATGCTCGTCTGCCAGGTCGCCAAGGAGAAGTACCTGGTCGACCGGATCATCGCCCGGGTCAACAACCCGCGCAACCTCCAGCACTTCAAGCTGCTCGGCATCCAGCCGGCGGTGAGCGCCACGGATCTGATCCTGCGCCTGATCGAGCACGAGGTCCCGCGCTACGGGCTGGTGCACCTGCTGGCGCTCGAGGAGGAGAAGCTGGAGATCATCGAGCTCGAGGTCGCGGAGGGCTCGGCCGCCGCGGGCATGCGGGTGCAGGACATCCGGCTTCCCGAGGGGTCGCTCATCATCTCGGTGCTCCGCGGAGGGGAGGGCTTCGTGCCGAAGGCGGACACGGTCGTCGAGGGCGGCGACGAGGTGCTGCTCGTGCTCGATCCCGGTCTCGAGGAGCTCATCACGCCGCAGTTCACCGAGGACGGGTTTGGCTGACCGGACCGTCGACGCGCTGCTCGTGGGCGGCGGCGCCGCGTCACACGCCTGCGCGGTCGAGCTGCGCGCCCGGGGCTTCCCCGGCTCGGTGCTCCTGGTGGGCCGCGAGCTGGACCCGCCGTACGATCGGCCGCCGTGCTCGAAGGACTACCTGCGCGGCGACCGGGAGCGCGAGAGCACGTACCTGGCGATGCCCGACGACGTCGAGGTGCTGACCCGGACCAGCGTGCTCAAGCTGGACGCGGACGCGCGGGTGGCGCGGTTGTCGACGAAGGAGGAGGTGTCCTTCTCGCGCGCGCTGATCGCCACGGGCGCGAACGTGCGCCGGCTGCCCGTCGAGGGCGCCCAGCTCGACGGGATCCACTACCTGCGCGCGCTCGGCAACGCCGACGCGATCCGCGAGGACGCCTCGGCGGGGTGGGGAGAGGAGGTCGTCGTGGTGGGCGGCTCGTACCTCGGGACGGAGCTGGCGGCTTCGCTGACCGCGATGGGCAAGCGGGTGACGGTGCTCATGCTCGAGGACGTGCCGCTGGAGCGCGCCTACGGGGCGCGCGCGGGCGCGTGGTTCCAGCGGCTGATGGAGGGGCATGGCGTGCGCTTCGTGGCCGGCGACTCCCTGGCGGCGTTCGTGGGAGACGACGAGGAGCGCGTGCGGGCGGTGCGGACGGAATCCGGCGCCGAGCTGCCGGCGTCGATGGTCGTGGTCGCCGCGGGCGCCGTGCCCGACGTGATGCTCGCCAGGGCGGCGGGGCTGCCGATCGGGGCGCTCGGCGGCGTCTCCTGCGACGCGGGCCTGCGCGTCAGGGGCTTCGACGGGCTGTGGGCGGCCGGCGACATGTGCGAGTGGGACTCGCCGCCCCACGGGGGCGCTCCGGCTCGGGTCGAGCACTGGGAGGTCGCGTCCGCGCACGGCCGGACGGTCGCCGCCGGCATGTGCGGCGATTCCGTCGTGCACGACGAGCCGCCGTACTTCTGGTCGGACCTGGGCGACTGGGTGACATCGGAGTACGTCGGCGT
>JANJUA010000389.1 GCA_024710825.1 Solirubrobacteraceae bacterium | reverse complement strand
TCCTTCGCCGGCCGCGCGCAGCGCCAGCAGCTGGCGCGGGTAGTCCCAGTCGTAGAGCGCGTGGTGCAGGTCGATGCCCTCGTGGCACTGCAGCCGGATCAGCCGTGATCCGGTGGCTGCGGCCAGCGCCCGCGCGACCTCCGTCTTGCCGACGCCCGCCTCGCCCTCCAGCAGCAGCGGCTGCTGGAGCGTCGCGGCCAGGAACACGGCGACCGCGAGCGGCCGGTCCGCCAGGTAGGCCTCGCCCGCGAGCGCCGCCTCGACCGCCTCGACGCTCTCCATCTCGTTAGCGGCCCGGCTCCGTGCCCGCAGCCTCGGCGAGCGCCCGCCGCGTCATCACCCGCGCCAGGTGGCGCTTGTAGTCCGGGGTCGCGTTGAGGTCGCCCGGCGGGTCGGTGCCCTCGGCGGCCAGCTCGGCGGCGCGAGCGATCGCGTCGGCCTCCAACGGCTGGCCGCGCAGCGCGTCCTCGACCGCCTCGGCCCGCAGCGGCCTGGACGCCATGTTCGTCAGCCCGACGCGCACGTCGCGGCAGACCCCGTCCTGTGCCTGCACCACCGCGCAGGCCGCGACCATCGCCCAGTCCTCGGCCCGACGGTTGAACTTCGCGTATCCGAAGCCCCAGCCGTCGAGCGCCGGGACGGCGACCTCGGTCATCACCTCGCCCTCGCCGACCGCCGTCGTGAGGTAGTCGACGAACAGGTCGTCGGCGGCCACCGTGCGCTCGGCGCCGCCGGCCGAGCGCAGGGTCATCCGCGCCTCGGTGACGAGCATGGCCGCCGGCAGGTCCGAGGCCGGGTCGCCGTGGGCCAGCGAGCCGCCGATCGTGCCCCGGTGGCGCACCTGCGGGTCGGCGATCGTGCCGGCCACCCGCGCGACGAGGCCCAGCTCCCCGGTGTGCTCGAGCACCGCGTGCGGGGTCATCGCGCCGATGCGGAAGTCGCCGTTCGAGCGGGTGACGCCGGACAGCCCGGGCACCCGCCGCAGGTCCACCAGCAGGCTCGGGAACGCGAGGCGCAGCTTCATCAGCGGCAGCAGCGAGTGGCCGCCCGCCAGCAGCTTGGCGTCCTCGCCGCCGTCCGCCAGCGCCGCGAAGACGGCGTCGAGCGTGTCGGGCGCGGTGTAGTCGAACTCTGCCGGGATCATGCCCGCACCCCCTCCTGGGCCTGCTGGACGGCCTCCCACACCCGCTGGGGCGAGAGCGGCATGTTGAGGAACTCGATGCCGAGCGGCCGCAACGCGTCGACCACCGCGTTGACGACCGCCGGCGACGCGGCGATCGTGCCCGCCTCGCCGACGCCCTTGACGCCCATCGACGTCGTCGTCGACGGCGTCTCCGTTCGGTCGGTCTCGAACGACGGCAGCTCCGCCGCGCTCGGCAGCGCATAGTCGACGAACGTCCCCGTCACGAGCTGTCCCTCGTCGTCGTAGTGGATGCGCTCGTAGAGCGCTTGGCCGATCGCGTGCGCGATGCCGCCGTGCACCTGGCCGTCGATGAGCATCGGGTTGATGGCCGGGCCGCAGTCGTCGACCGCGACGTAGCGCACCACGTCGACCTTGCCGGTCTCGACGTCGACGTCGACGACCGCCGCGTGCGCCCCGAACGGGAACACGAAGTTCTCGGGGTCGTAGAACGCGGTCGCCTCGAGCCCGGGCTCGAATCCGGCCGGCATGTTGTCGACGACGTAGGCCTCGCCGGCGATCTCCGCGAGCGTCATGCCACGGTCGGGCGAGCCGGCGATCGAGAAGCGCCCCTCGCGCAGCTCGACGTCCTCGGGCGCGGCCTCCAGCCGGTGCGCGACGATCCGCCGCGCCTTGTCGATCACCCGCTCGGTCGCCTTGACGATCGCCTCGCCGCCGACGCTCAGCGAGCGCGAGCCGTAGGTCCCCAGCCCCTGAGGGCCGGTGGCCGTGTCGCCATGCATGACCTCGACCTGCTGGGGCGAGATGCCCAACCGGTCCGCGACGATCTGGGCGAAGCTCGTGTCGAGCCCCTGCCCGTGCGGGGACGTGCCCGAGTAGACCGTCACGGCGCCGCTGACGTGCACGCGCACGAGCGCGGACTCCCACAGCCCCGCCTGCACCCCGACGCCCGCCGGCCCCGCGATCCGCGACGGCGCCAGGCCGCAGATCTCGGTGTAGGTCGAGAACCCGATGCCGCGATAGACGCCGCGGGCCCGCAGGCCCTCGGCCTCGCGGCGGACCTCCGCCGGGTCGATGTGCTCCAGCAGCCGCGCCAGCGTGCCGTGGTAGTCGCCGGAGTCGTAGACCATGCCGAGCGCCGTCTCGGCGGGGAAGCGCTCCTTGGGGATGAAGTTGCGCCGGCGCAGCTCGAGGGGGTCGAGGCCGAGCTCGGCCGCGAGCTGGTCCATCGTCACCTCGAGCATGTGCGTCGCCTCGGGCCGGCCGGCGCCGCGGATGGCGTCCGTCGCCACCTTGTTGGTGAAGACGCCGGTGATGTCGACCCGGGCGCTCTCCCACTCGTAGCAGCCGGTCATCACGAACGCCCCGAGCGTGGGGATCAGCGGCGTGAGCAGCATGAGGTACGCGCCGAGGTCGGCGACGAGCTGGATGTGGACGCCGGTGAGCCGGCCGTCGCGGGTGGCGCCCATCCTCACGGTCGCGACCTGGTCGCGCCCGTGGTGGCTGACCATCATGTGCTCGGAGCGGGTCTCGACCCACTTCACCGGGCGGTTGAGGTGCCGCGCCACGGCGGCGCACAGCGCCTCCTCCCCGTACATCTGGAGCTTGGCGCCGAACCCGCCGCCCACGTCGGGGGCGATGACCCGGATGCGCTCCTCGCTCATGCCGAGCATCAGCGCCAGGAACAGGCGCACGAAGTGCGGCACCTGGGTCGAGGTGGTGACCGTGAGCTCGCCGCTGCGGTAGTCCGCGAGGACGGCGCGCGGCTCGATCGGCGCGCCGGAGGTGCGGTGGTTGACGATCCGCCGCTCGATCACGACGTCGGAGCGCTCGAGCACCTGCTCGACGTCGTCGGCGCCCAGCGACCACCGGTGGACGCGGTTGGTGCCGAACTGCTCGTGGACGAGCGGCGCGCCGTCGCGAAGCGCCTCCTGCGGGTCGACCACGACCGGCAGCGGGTCGTACTCGACGAAGACGTCCTCGGCCGCGTCGACGACCGCGTAGCGGTCCTGGCCGACGACGACCGCCACCGGGTCGCCGACGTGGTTGACCTCCCCGCGCGCCAGCGGCCAGTGGTCGGGGACGTTCATCTCGACCCCCGGCGGCACCCAGGCGCAGGGCAACGGGGACTCGAGCCGCAGATCCTCGCCGGTCAGCACCGCGTGCACGCCGGGTCGCTGCTTGGCCGCGGAGGCGTCGATCGACACGACCCGCGCATGCGCCTCGGGCGAGCGGACGATCGCCGCGAACAGCATGCCCGGCAGGGAGTGGTCGTCGGTGTAGCGCCCGCGGCCGGTGATGAGCGGCGGGTCCTCCTTGCGCCGCAGCCGCCGGCCGACCCAGGGCTGCCCGTTGGAGTCCGATGCGCCGCTCATGCGCCCAGCCCCTGCTCCGCGAGCTCCTCGGCGGACTCCCGGCCCACCGCCGACGGCGCGGGCTCGTGGATCGCGCCGCGGCGGCCGGTCTCGGCCGCGCTCAGGATCGCCTTGACGATGTTGTGGTAGCCGGTGCAGCGGCAGAGGTTGCCCTCCAGCGCGTGGCGGACCTCCTGCTCGGACGGATCCGGGTTGCGGGCCAGCAGATCCGCGCCGGCCATGATCATCCCCGGGGTGCAGTAGCCGCACTGCAGCCCGTGGTGCTCCCAGAACGCCTCCTGCACGGGGTGCAGGTCCTCGGGCGAGCCGAGCCCCTCGATCGTGGTGACCTCGGCCTCGTCGGCCTGGACGGCGAGCACGGTGCACGACTTCACCGCCCGGCCGTCCAGGTGGACGGTGCAGGCGCCGCAGTTGCTCGTGTCGCACCCGACGTGGGTGCCGGTCAGGCCGAGCTCGTCGCGCAGGGCGTGGACGAGCAGGAGCCGCGGCTCCACGTCGAGCTCGTGCTCCACGCCGTTGACGCGCAGGCGGACGGAAACCCTCTGGGACATGCCGCTCCTCCTCCGTGGACGTCGATCCATCATGGCGCGCTGCACCCGGCGGCGCAAGCCGGGCGGGACGGGGTAGGAAACTCACCCTTGCCCCGGCCGCCGCCGTCCCGGTACGTTCGGCCGCGGCCCCAGGCAGGGGCACCATCTTGAGAAGGAGCGTCCCGTGAGCGTTCTCCCGCGGGTGTCGGCGGTCGCCGGTGCCCTTGTCGCCGCACTCGTCCTCCCGGCAGCAGCCGGGGCAGCCACCAAGGTCGTGACGATGGGCATCCCGGCCGACCGGGCGCAGTCGTTCCAGGAGCGCTACCAGACCGACGTCAACGCGTTCTTCCCGAACAAGGTGACCGTCCGCGTGGGGGACAAGGTCGCGTTCGTTCCGCAGGGCTTCCACAACGCCGACGTGCCCGCCCGCGGCGAGGGCGGGCTGCCGCTGCTGGCGCCCACCGGTCAGCAGGTCGCCGGGGCGACCGACGCGGCTGACGCGCCGTTCTGGTTCAACGGCCAGCCGGAGCTCGGCTTCAACCCGGAGCTGGCGCAGCCGAACTTCGGCAAGACCGTCCGGACGACGGGCGCGGAGCGGGTCAACAGCGGCCTGCCGCTGGGCGAGCGGCTGCGGCCGTTCGTCGTGCGGTTCGACCGGGCCGGGACCTACACCGTGCTCTGCGACGTGCATCCGGGCATGCGCGCGACGGTCCGCGTGGTGCCGAAGGGCCGCCACGTCCCGTCGCGGCGCGCGGACGCGCGGAGGGTCGACCGGCAGGTCGACGCCGCCATGCGGGTCACGCGCCGCATCGCCGACGCCGAGCCGCCCGCCGGCACGGTCGATCTGGGCGTCGCGGGCCCGGGCGGCGTCGAGCGCCTTGCCATGGTGCCGGCGACGATCACCGTCTCGCGCGGCTCGTCGGTGACGTTCCGCATGACGCGCGGCTCCTACGAGGTGCACACGGCGACCTTCGGGCCGGGGAACCCCGCGTCGGAGCCCACCTCCTACCTCGGCGCGCTGGCGGCCTCGTTCGAGCAGCCGGTCGTCAGCCCGCTCGCGCTGTACCCCAGCGACGCGCCGGGCACGCCGAGCCTGGTGACGGCGACGACGCACGGCAACGGGTTCTTCAACACCGGCGTGCTCGACCGCGGCGACGAGACCCCGTTCGGGGCTGACGCGACGGTGCAGTTCCCGGAGACCGGCACCTTCACGTACTGGTGCCTCGTGCACCCGTTCATGCGCGGGGAAGTCGTCGTTCGGTGAGACGTGCGGCCACGCTCGTGGCCGCATGCGCGGTGGTGGCGGCGTACGCGGCGGCGGCGCCGCCGCCCACCTCCGGCGCGGTCCGCCACGTGTGGGTGGCGGCGGTGCCGACCACCTGGAACCTCGTGCCCAACCAGCGCGACGCGATCTCCGGGGTGCGCCACCCGCCCGGCTCGACGGTGCTGCCGACGGTGGTCTACCGCCGTTACACGCGGGGCTGGCGCCGCCCCGCGCGCAACGGCCCCCGGGGCACGGACAACCACGACCTGATCCCCGGCCCGCTGATCCGGGCGCGCGTCGGAGACCGCCTCCGGGTGCACTTCAAGAACCTCGACGAGGCGGGGCGGCCGCACTCCATGCACTTCCACGGCGTGCGCTACCGGCCGAGCTCCGACGGCTCCTACCTGCCGGGCTTCTCCGGCGACGACGGCGACGTCCGCCCCGGAGAGAGCTGGACCTACCGGCTGACGGCGGGGCGCGACTCGGCCGGCGTCTGGCCCTACCACGACCACTCCCGCACGATGGACGCCTCGATCGCCGGAGGGATGTACGGGATGCTGTCGATCCTCGGGCGCCGCGAGCGGGTGCCGGACCGGGAGCATCAGGTCGTCTTCGCCGCGATGGGCGGCCTGCAGACGATCGACGGGCGCGCGTTCGTCGGCAACACGCCCGTCTTCCACGCGCGGCCGGGGGAGCTCGTGCAGTGGGACGTCATGGCGATGGGCTCCGAGCATCACACCTTCCACGTCCACGGCCACCGCTGGCGCGACGCGAACGGCGTCCCCGAGGACACCCGCACGGTCGGGCCGGCGGAGAGCTTCCGGGTGCGTTGGCGCGAGCAGGCTCCGGGGACGTGGCTGTACCACTGCCACGTCGAGTCGCACATGGCGCAGGGGATGATCGGCATCTACCGGGTGACGCGACGATGACCGGGCGCCGTGCGGTCGCCGTGGTCGCCGCGATCGCCGGGCTCGTCGCCGCGGTGCCGTCGGCGGCGGCCCAGCACGGGCACGGCGCGCCGGAGCCGCCCAGCGCGGCGCCCGTGCCGGTCGACGTGGGCTTCGACGCGTTCGCGCCGGCGCACGTCGACGCCCTGGTGGGCGCCACGGTCCGGTGGACGAACGTGAGCGTGCGGCCGCACACGGTGACGGCGCAGGACGGCTCGTGGGACTCGGGCCGCATCGGCGTCGATGGGGTCTACGCCCGCCGGTTCGACGCCGTCGGCTCGGTGCCGTACCTCTGCACGCTGCACCCCGGGATGCGTGGTGAGGTGAGCGTCCACGACGTGCTCCTGGACGCCCCGTCGGACCATGCGGCGCCCGGGCGCCCGTTCCCGCTGCGCGGTCGGGCCGCGCTGCCGGCCGGGACGGAGGTCGCGATCGAGGCCGACGCGGGGGACGGCTTCGCCGCGGTGGCGGAGGCGACGGTGGCGGCCGACGGGACGTTCGGCGCCGACGTCGTGCCGGAGACGACGGCGCGTTGGCGGGCGGTGGCGGGCTCCGGACCCAGCCCGGCGGTGCTGCTGCCGGTCGTCGACCGGGAGGTGGCGCTCGCGCGCCGCGGGCACGCGCTGACGGCGGTGGTCTCCCCGCCCGCGCCGGGGATGACCGTGGTGCTGCAGCTGCGCCTGCGCGAGCGCTTCGGCTGGTGGCCGGTGCGCCGGGCGCGCCTCGACGACCGCTCACGGGCGCGCTTCGTCCTGCGCCGTCGCGGCGGGCACGTACCGGCGCGGGTGCTGCTGACCCTGGGCGACGGGGCGACCGAGCTGGCGCGCAGCCGGACCCTGCACGTCGGAGGCTGAGCGCGCCGGGTCGCCTACCTTTGGGAGACGATGAGCGCCGCCGCCGCCGCCTCCTCCTCCCGCCCGCGCGCCCGCCGCGACGTCGAGCGCGGCCTGGCGTTCGTCGCGCTGATGGCGGTGCTCATGTGGGTGGCGGAGATCGTCGACGCCGGGCTCGGTGGCGACCTCGACGCCTACGGGATCGAGCCGCGCGACACCGACGGGCTGGTGGGGGTCGCCGCGGCGCCGTTCCTGCACGGCGGCTTCGGCCACCTGATCGGCAACACCGTGCCGTTCCTGCTGCTCGGTGGGGCGATCGCGCTCGCGGGCCTCGCCCGCGTCGCGTGGGTCACCGTCATCGTGGCGGCGATCGCCGGCGTCGGCACGTGGCTCACCGCGCCCGCCGGGACGGTCCACATCGGCGCCAGCGGCATCGTCTTCGGCTACGCGACCTACCTGATCAGCCGTGCCGTCTTCAGCCGCAGCCTCGTGCACGCCGCGATCGGGGTCGTCGTCCTCGCCCTCTACGGGACGACGCTCGCCACCGGGGTGCTGCCCGAGGACGGCATCTCCTGGCAGGGCCACCTCTTCGGCGGCATCGGCGGGGTCGTGGCGGCGTGGGTGCTGGACGCGCGCGCCCCGCGCCCTGCGTGAGATCCCGGCCCGCGGGGGAGGAGGGACGGACACCACCGAAGGAGGCAGGACGATGGGCGACGGGAGCTTCGACAAGGCCAAGGGCAACCTCAAGGAGGCCGGCGGCGACCTCACGGGCGACAAGGACCTGGAGCGCGAGGGCAAGGTCGATCAGGCCAGCGGCAGCGTGAAGGACAAGATCGGCGACGCCGCCGACAAGGTCAAGGACGCGCTGCGCAAGGACTAGCGCCTGACGCTAGACGGCGCGCAGGTGCCGGATCGGGGCGTGGCGCAGCTCGCGCGCCACCGCCTCCACGAGCGGCTCGTCGTCGCGCTCGCGGCCGTCGGTGACCGCCGCGACCAGGTCGCGCTTGCGCTCGATCAGCCGGGCCATCGTCTCGTCGATCGTCTCGGCCGCGAGCAGGTACCAGGCGGTGACCGCGTCGCGTTGGCCGATGCGGTGCACGCGGTCCTCGGCCTGGTCGTGGATCGCGGGCGACCACTCGAGCTCGAGGAAGCAGACGTTCGTCGCCCGCGTGAGGGTGATCCCCTGGGAGGCGACCGCGGTCGAGCAGACCAGCAGATGCGGCCCGTCGGGCTCCTGGAAGGCGCGGATCGCCGCGTCGCGGGCGCCGGCCCCGTCACGGCCGAGCAGGTGCAGCGCATCGGGAAAGCGCCCGAGCACCGCCTCCTGGATCTCCTGGTGGTGGGCGAAGACGACCAGCGGCTCCTCGGAGGCGAGGAAGTCCGCGATCCACGAGATCGCGGCCGCCAGCTTGCCGCGCGCGGCCAGCTGCTTGAGCGCGTTGAGCTGCGCGAGGCGCTCGGCACGGCGGGCGGCGGCCACCTTCGCGTCGAGCTCGTCGAGGTCCAGAGGCAGCGACCGGAGCCACTCGATGACGTCGCGCTCGGCGACGGCGTACTCGTCGGCGTTGGTCAGCGCGACCGGCAGGACGGTGCGGCGCTTGGCCGGCAGCTGGGGGAGGACCTCGCTCTTCAGGCGGCGGGCGAAGCAGTGGCGGCGCAGGTGCCAGTGCAGGCGCTCCTCCGAGCGCGGCCCGGTGCGGAAGCGCTGGCTGAAGCGCGCGCCGGAGCCGAAGTCCTTCAACCGGTCGAGGACCCGGAGCTGGGCGATGAGCTCGTCGGGCCGGTTCATCACGGGCGTGCCCGTCAGCGCGACGCGCAGCCCGTCCGGTCCGATCGCGTCCGCGAGCCGGCGGACCGCCTTCGTCCGCTGCGCGCGCGGGTTCTTGACCAGGTGCGACTCGTCGACGACGAGCGCCCGCGGCCGTCGGCGGCGCAGCGTGTCGCCGTGGGCCTCGACGATCTCGTAGTTGAGGATCGTCAGGTCGGCGGGCGCGATCGCGCCGCCGCGGCCGGAGACGACGGTGCGCGAGCGGTGCGGCAGCCAGCGCGCGGCCTCACGCTCCCAGTTGAGCTTCAGCGACGCGGGGCAGACGACGACGGCGGGGAACGCGGCGTCGGCCTCCAGCGCCGCCAGCGCCTGGATCGTCTTGCCCAGGCCCTGCTCGTCGGCGAGGAACGTCCGCCGGGCGTCGAGGACGTAGCGCACCCCGGCGCGCTGGAACGGCTCCAGCTCGCCGCCGAGCACCGCCTCGACCTCCAGCGGCGGCGCCGTGGTCGCCCGCGAGCGCTCGACCGCGGCCAGGGCCGCGTCGTGCTCGTCGCGCAGCGCGCCCAGGACCGGGCGCGCGCGGGCGCCGACCTCGACGCCGTGGTCGCGCACGAAGCGGTCGACCGCGGGCACGACCCACGGGTCGACGGGCAGCGTGCGCGTGCTGCGCTCGACGCCCGGCAGCTCCACGAAGGCGGCGTCGGCGTCGGTGTCCCAGAGGACGTCGAGGCGCAGGCGCGGTCCGGCGACCCCGTCGACGTGGGTGAGGACGGCCGGCGGCGGGTCGAGGTCCACGAGCAGCCGGCTGACGCAGTCCTGCGCGCGGCCGTCCAGGCGAGCCGACGGCAGCTCCAGCAACGCCTCGGCGACCTCGCGCTCGAGCGGCAGCCAGCGCTGACCGCCGACGACCGTGGCGCGGGCCTCGAGCGAGTCGGGCAGGTTGCCGGCGCGGCCGGTGCAGACGAAGTGGCCGCGGGCGCGCAGCTTGCCGGCCGTGACGGTCCCGATCCAGCGGTCGGTCAGGCCGGTGAGCCAGTCGCGCGCGTCGTCGTCGACGGTCAGCTCGGGGAAGCGGTGGATGACGTCGGCGACGTGCGTGCCGGCCCAGTCGTCCGCCGGCGCGAGCCACTCCTTGCGGTCCCAGTCGAAGCGCCGGCCGGGGATCGCGCGGACGGCGTCCACGATCTCGCGGCTGTACGGGAAGGCGAGGACGACGAGCCGCCCCTGCTCGGGGTGCTCGCGCAGCGCGACGTTGTGGGCGGGGTCGGCCAGCCTCATACGCCGAGGCTCAGCTGCTCCTCGGTGGGCTTGAGCCGCTCCTCGCCGGCCGTCGGCCGCCCGCGCCGCGCCCAGTGGCCGACGACGTCGTGCGAGCCGCAATGGCGGTAGGTGATGCGCTTGTCGATCGGCTCGAGGCTCAGGCCCCGCCGCTCGGTGCCCGTGACGATCGCGTGGAACACGCGCCCCTTGCGGTTGACGAGGACGATGTCACCGACGAGGACGTTCGCGAGGCGCACGCCCTCCAGGCTACGGGTCGGCTCGGAACGCCTCGTGGCCGAGGTCCGCCAGCCAACGGCGCAGCCAGCGGTGCAGCGCCTCGGCGCCGACGATCTCCCCTTCGGGCCGCTCCCAGCCGGCGGGGACGACGGCGAACGGGTACGCCTGGCCGCCGCCGAGGCCGCCGTGGGAGCCGACGAGCTCCTCGAACGCGGCGACCTCGTCCGTCTCCGCCCAGTACGTGCTGTTGACGAGGACGTCCGGGCAGTGGGCGAAGCGGTCGGTGCGCAGCACGTGCGCGGCCGCGTTGGGCCCGAAGGGCGCGAGCGGGTCGACGCCCTCCACGCGGGGGTTCTCGCCCTCCAGCCAGCGGGTGCCGTCCGCGCCCAGCACGACCGCGCCCTCGGCCTCCGAGCGCACGTGGACGAAGCCGATCCCGGGGTGCTGGCGCAGCGTCGTCAGCAGCGCCGGGTAGCGATCGCGGATCTGCTCGAGGGTGACGCGCCCCGGCAGGCGCGGGAAGCTGATCAGCCCGAGGCAGCCCGACGCCATCACGACGACCTCGGGCAGCCCGTCGTCGCGCTCGTGGCCGTCGCCCGGGCCGAGCAGCACCTCGCCGTCGACCCGCCTGGCGCGGGTGGCGGTCCGCACCGTCCGGGCGCCGAGGCCCTCGCCCGTCGCCGCCTCGGTCAGCGCCGCCCCGAGGCGGCCGAGCGCCTCGTCCTCGCCGGAGGCCGACGACTCGATCGCCGCCGTCCGGCACGCCGTCCGGACGAGCTCCTCGAGCGTCAGCCCGTAGCGGCGCAGGAACGTCGCGCCCTGCGTCTGGCCGTGGTCGGAGAGCACGACGATCTCGTACGGCCGCGGCGCGCTCTCGGCCGCCCTGGCGATCCGCGTGATCTGGCGGTCGACGTCGCGCAGCACCGCCAGCGTGTCCGGCCGCTCGACCCCCGAGTGGTGAGCGACCTCGTCGTAGGCCAGGAACGTCGTGTAGACGACGGGGCGGCCCGCGTGCGCGTCGGCCACGACGGCCGCCACCTGCAGGTCCCGCTGGATGGCCGTCGCCCAGGCGCGCACCAGCGCGTACCTCCACCCGCGCGCCACCCGGGGCCGGACGTCGCGCCGCCGCTGCTCGCCGGCGGCGCGCAGCTCCCGCACGACGTGGACGACCGTCGCCAGCAGCGTGCGCATGACGTTGTACGGGCTCGAGAAGTACGCCGCGTAGTCCCGGCCGACGCGCCCGTCGCGGCGGCTGGCGTCCAGCACCGTGCTCATCGTCAGCAGCGAGTGCGGCGCGTCGCCGGACAGGATGTTCGCCCGGCTCGCGCCGTCGGCGTGCAGCAGCCCGCGCCCATCGGAGACCCGCCGCTCGAGCTCGGCGGCGTCGCGGGGGTGGTTCGTGACGATCGCGCGGCCGTGCTCCTTCTCCCACCAGCGGAACGCGGGCATGTCCTCGTTGCTGCCGTGGAGGATCCCCGCCTGGCAGGCGCCCGTCTGCGACGACCAGTCGGTCTCCCACCGCAGCAGCCGGTGCGAGCCGTCGCGCACCCACGCGGCGACCTGCGGCGCGTCGCCGTCGCGCAGGGCGCGCACCAGCACCTCGTGGGCGAGCCCGTCGATCTCGAGGAAGAGGACGCCCGGGACCTGCTGCTCAGCGCCGCGGCCGCGCCCGGCGCGCCGCACGAGATGGCGGTGCACGCGGGCGTCGTCCTCGAGCGACAGCGCCGCGCCGAGCAACGTCGTCACGGAGGTGACGCCGAGCGCGACGAAGACGCCGGTGAGGACGTCGCGGACCTCGACGCCCGGCACGATCCACGACGCCGCCACCACCACGACGCCGTTGAGCAGCAGCGCCGCCACTCCGAGGGTGAGGACCGTGATCGGCAGGGCGAAGCGGATCACCACCGGCCAGACGACGAGGTTGATGAGCCCGCAGACGGCGGAGGCGCCCAGCGCGGCGCCCGCGCCGGCGACGACGAAGCCCGGCAGGATCGCGCTCATCAGCAGCAGCGCGAGCGCGGAGCCGAGCCAGGTGGCGAGGGCGCGGAGGATCACAGGACGAGATCCTCTCCGGGCGACAGGACGGCCAGGCGCACGTCCGGGCAGCGCTCCGCCGCGCCGCGGGCGAACGCCTCCACCGGATCGCGCAGCACGTGGCCGTGGCGGCCGTGCAGTCCGAGCGGCAGCAGCGTGCCCCAGTGGATCGGCACCACCACCTTCGGCCGCAGGAGCGCGAGCGCCTCGACGGCCTGGTCGGGATCCATGTGCCCCGGACCGAGCGACGGCCCCCAGCCCCAGATCGGCAGCAGCGCGACGTCCAGCGGGCCGAGGTCGGCCATCGCGTCGAAGATCTCGGTGTCGCCGGCGAAGTAGGCCCGCCGTCCGCCGCCCTCGACGAGGTAGCCGACGGCGCCCGAGGCGGCGCCGAGCGGGGTCCGGCGCACGTCGTGGTGCGCGGGGACGGCCCAGGCCCGCGCTCCGGCCACCTCGAGCGCGCCGCCGGGGGCCACCTCGCGGATCTCCGGGGCGCCGGGCAGCCGCTTCAGCGCGCCGCCGAGGCCGGGCGGCACCACGAGCAGCGGCGGCGGCGGGCGCAGCGCGCGGAGCGTCGGGAGGTCGAGGTGGTCGCGGTGGCCGTGCGAGACGAGCACGGCGTCGAGGTCGGCCGGGGCGGCGATCGGCCGCGCGTGGCGGCGCAGGTGGGCGACGCGCCCCCTGAGCACCGGATCGGTCAGCAGGCGCGCTCCCCCGATCTCGATGAGCACCGTCGCGTGGCCCAGCCAGGTCAGCCGCATCGCCGTAGGATCGCCGACTCGATGCCGTCGCACCGTCAGACCGCCCTCGACCGGGCCCGCCGCGCCTGGGAGAAGGCGCAGGAGCGCCCGCTCGTCGCCTTCGCGCTGGCCGCGTTCGCCCGCTTCCGCCTGGTCGGCGGGATCGAGCGCGCGATGGTCATCGCCGCCCAGGCGTTCATCGCGGTCGTGCCGCTGCTCGTGCTGACGGTGGCGCTCGTCCCCGGCGACGAGGGCGACGACTTCGGCGAGCGCGTGGTGGAGCGCTTCGACCTCACCGGCGAGGTCGCCGACAGCGTCCGCCAGCTCTTCGAGCCCGTGGGCGACGTCGCGGGCAACACGACGCTGCTCAGCATCGTGCTCCTGCTCGTCTCCGGCTACACCTTCGCCCGCCGCATCCAGGGCCTGTACCTGACGTCGTGGCAGCTGCCCGGCAACGGCATGCGGGCGGCCTGGCGACCCCTGGGCTGGATGGCGGTGCTCGGCTGCTACATCGGCTTCCTGCCACTGCTGGGGGAGATCGAGCCGGGCCATCGCCCGCTCATCGCCGCCGCCTCGTTCCTGTTCTGGCTGTGGACGCCGTACGCGCTGCTGGCGGGCCGCGTCGCGTGGCGCGCGCTCATCCCGACGGCGGCGCTGACCTCGCTCGGCATGGCGGGCGTCAGCGTCTACTCGACGATCTACATGTCCCACGCGATCACGGTCTCGACCGAGCGCTTCGGC
>JANJUA010000378.1 GCA_024710825.1 Solirubrobacteraceae bacterium | reverse complement strand
GTGTAGTCGTCGGCGCCCGCGCAGTCGCCGTCGCACACGTCGTGCAGGACGATCTGCAGCCACGGGTACTGGCCGGCCTCCTCGGCCTCGTCCCAGCCCACGCCGTTCTCGTGGGCGGCTCGGATGGCGCCCTTGATGCGCTCGGCCGCGGGGCGCGGGTCGAGGCTCGTCTCGATGTACTGCCACGCGCGTGTGCTGTACGCGCGGTAGTCGAGCTCGGGCTCCCAGGGCCACGGGGCGGCGCACAGGTCGCAGTCCGCCGTGATGCCTTCGGTCGTGCGGGCGCTGCGGTAGCCGCAGTTCCTGATGACCGACTCGATCGTCTCGGTCGCGTCGAACGGCAGCGTCGCGCCCGGCAGGATCCACTGGCCGTGGGGGTACGAGAAGCTCGTGACGTTCAGACCCTCGTCGGTTAGCGCGGTGCGGTCGTCGCACACCTCGGTGACGCGGGTCGCCGGGTCGGCCGCGACGAGGTTGGTGTGGTTGATGGTGTGACCGCCGATCTCGTGGCCGGCCGCCTGCATCGCTCGAAGCTGGTCGTAGGTCAGGTGCCCCGGATCGCCGATCTTGCCGCTGTTGACGAAGAACGTGGCCTTGACGCCGCGCTCCGCGAGGAGGTCCTGGATGTCGTAGTGGTCCGCCGTCCCGTCGTCGAAGCCGAAGGTCACGATCGTCGGGGCAGCCAGAGCAGGGGAGGCCGCCACCCCCGCGACCAGGGTCGCGAGGGCGGTGGCGAGCAGAGCCCGCATGTGGCTATCCGTTCTGGCGGCGCGTCTGGAGGCGCAGCGCGAGCCCGAGGCCCAGCAGGGCCAGGCCGCCGATGGCGACCGGGAGCGCGTTGTAGCCGGTCAGCGGGAGATGGCCCTCCTGCGGCACGGCGGCGGCCTGCGCCACGGGCGACGTCTCGGCGACGGGCTTGGTCGTGGTCTCGGCCTTGGCCGCCGGCTGCTCGGGCTGCTCGGGCTTCTCGGAGCTGGGCTCAGCGGCGGGGATCGGCTCGGGCTCCGGCGCGGGCGGCGTCGGCTCCGAGCTCGCGGCGGTCACGGGCTCGGCCGGCGGCTGCGCCGGCGGCGGCTGCTCGGGTGGCAGGAGCGGGACGATCCCCGTCTCCTCGGGCTGATACTGCACGCCGGCGGCGTTGCCGCTGGCCACAGGACCGGTGGTGGCGGTGGCGACGCTCGTGGCGCCGAGCACCAGGGCGATGGCAATCGTGGTGATGGACGCCAGTCGGGCCGTCATGGAGCACTCCTCTTCGCCGGGCTGATGGGCACGTACTGGACCGTAGATCCGGCCGGGCCGGCGGTTGTGGGAACAATCCGGGGCGCGTCGGGGGTGCATCGACCAGGCGCGGGAGTCGGAATCTCCGGGGCGCCGGAGATCCCTCCCCCTCAGACGAGCAGCGTGCTCGCGAGGCCGCGCCGGCGCCAGGCGCCTGGGTCGTCGGTGTCGAAGCGCTCGACCGCCTCGGCGACGAACGCCGACTGCGGGTTGCGTCGCTGCGCCTCGCGCAGGGCGCCGCGTGGGTCGAGCCGCTGGGTCGCTCGCACGACGGCCAGGTCGTAGAGCAGGCGCCAGTTGCGCGGGTCGCGGTCCACCGCCCCGCGCATGAGCGCGAGCGCGTCGGCGCCCTGGCCGGCGCGCATGCTGCACACGGCGAGCACCTGGAACGGCTCGGGCCGCACGGAGAGCCGATCGATGCTGCGTTCGGCGGCCTCCTCCGCGGTGGCGCAGTCGTTGGCGTGCAGCGCGGCGACGGCGAGGTTGAGCTCCGACTGCGAGCGGGCGACCGCGAGCGGGGTGAGCGCCAGCGCGGCCACCCCGGCCGCGACGACGGCGCGCACGGCCCACCGGGCGCGGCGGACCGGCGCCGGCTCGGCCGGCGGCGCCGCTTCGGACGCGGCCCCGTGTGCGCCCGGCCGCGCGACCGCCGCGGCCGCGACCGCGAGCGGCAGCAGCGTGAGCGCCGGGACCTCCCAGTCCCAGTCGATCCCCGCGTGGATGGCCCAGGTGAGCAGCAGCGCAAATCCCACCGCCGGCAGCCCGCGGTCGGGTCCGCGCGCACGCGCCGCGCAGCCCGCCAGCAGCGCGCCGAGGCCGAGCAGCAGCAGCACGGCGCCGACGAGCCCGAGCTCCGCCAGCACCTCCAGGTAGAGCGAGTGGCCGTCGTTGACGTCCTGGTCGATCGAGCGGTGCTGCGTCCACAGGACCGCGTAGGTGCCCGCGCCGGAGCCGCGCAGCGGCTCCGCGGAGAAGGCGTCCAGCGCGACGCGCCAGCTGTCGACGCGCCCGTTGTCGGCGAGCTGCGTCAGCCGCTGACGGCTGTCGCCCGTCTCGCGCACCGTGTCCACGCGCTCCAGCCGCTCGGCCTCCCGGGCGATCACGCCGGGGGCGTCGACCGCCACCGCGGCCGCCGCCGCGATCACGACGACGACGCCGACGCCGGCCAGGACCGTGCGGGGGCTCGGCCCCCGTCGGCGCGCGACACGCCGCTCCAGCGGTCGCAGCAGCGCCAGCAGCGCCCCCGCGGCCAGCGCGCAGGCCACGACCACCGCCGCCACCTCGCGGCCCTCGGCGATGCCGGCGGCGGTGGGGGCGGTCTGCTCGACGACGGCGTCGGCCCCGTAGGCGACGGCCAGCGCGATGCCGGTCGTCGGCAGCAGCGCGAGGACGGCGGGCACCGCGCCGGCGGGCCGCGCCAGCAGCAGGTAGGCGAGCACGCCGATCGGCGCGAGGAAGATCGCGCCCCGAGAGAAGGTGTAGAGCGTGGCGGCGGCGACGATCGGCACCGCCGCGGCCGCGGGCGCTCGGACCCACAACGGCTCGGTGCGCGTCGAGGCGAGGTGCAGGGCGGCGATGCCGGCCAGCACGCCGACGGCGCCCATCGCGTTCCAGTAGGTCAGCGGGAAGCTGAGCCGCTCGAACTCCACGTCCGTGGCGATCGGCCACAGCTCGGGCAGCAGCCGCGTGACGAGCCCGCTCGCGGCGATCGCGACCAGGACCGCGGCGGCGGCGCGCGGGATGTTGCGGCGCACCGCCGGGAGCCCGGAGGCGAGCCCGACGAGCGCCACGACGAGCGCGTAGAGCAGCGCGCGGTCGTACTCGACCAGCGCGCGGGCGGTCGCGTCCGACCAGGCCTGGGAGACGAGCGTCCAGACGGCGAAGGCGACGAGCGCCCCGACCGCCACCGCCAGCCACGGTGACAGGCCCGCGAGCGGCCGGCGGGCGAGCAGCAGCCAGCACGCGAGCCCGACGGCGGCCGCCGCGGCGGCGAGCGCCGTCTCACGGGCGAAGAAGCCGCCCGCGTTGAACGCCAGCCAGAGCGTCCCGGCCGCGACGGCCCCGGGCAGGATGAGGGCAGGGAGGCGGCGGGACACGAGGCCACGCTAGGTGCGATCCGACCGCGTGCCCGTGGGGGAAACCGCCCGCGAGCCGGGGACGTTCCTCCCCGGCGAGGATGTGGCTGTCGAGTTGACGTCGCCATGCGACGCAAACTCGACAGTGACCTAGCGCAGACGCTGCGCCATGTCCGCGGTGAAGAACCAGGCGCGCCCGTCGTGGCGCCGCGCGATGCCGATCCGCCGCAGGCCCGGGTCGAGCAGGATCGCCCGATGGGGGGGCGACTGCATCCACGCCCGCACCACGCCCCGTGCGAGCTTGCGGCCGCCGCCGCTCATCATCGCGATCGTCTCGCCCGCGCGCCCGTCGGCGACGACGCGCACCCGCCGGTCCCAGTCGCCATGGTCCAGGCGCCCGGTGCGCGCCATCGTGCGCGAGTGGCCGTCGGCGACGCGATGCAGCCTCTTCGCCGGGCGCAGCTTCGCCGTGCCGGCCGCGGCGCGAATCGCGTTGACCTCGGCGACCACCGCGCGCTCGACCCGGTCGGCGGACGGCTTGGCATGCGCGCTCTCGACGCAGATGAGCGAGAGGAGGCCGACCGCGATCGCGGCGGCCCACCTGGGGCTGTCGGACATCGTGGACGACCTCCGTCGTTCATGGGAGGGTGGGCGGCGTCCGGGCCGCCCTGGCGACGGGGTAGAAGCCTACCTATCCAGGAAGTCGGCGACCCGGTCGATCGCCCCGGGGTTCGACAGCCACGGCCAGTGCCCTGCGCCCGGCAGCGTCTCGTAGACGGCCCGCGGACCGAGCGCGTAGGCGTAGGCGCCGGCGAACGACGGGGGGATGTAGGGGTCGCGCTCGCCCCACAGGACGAGCGCCGGCGCGTCGATCGAGGCGAGGTTCGCGCCCGCCTCCACGAGCCGCTCCGGGTCGGCCCAGCGGTACAGCCGCAGGATCGCGCGCTGCGTGCCCTGGTCGAGGTGGTCGGCGACGAGGTCGACGAGCTCGCGCGGGAGCACGCGCCGCAGCACCGGCTTGACGCTGAGGCCCATCGCGAGCTCGCCGAGGAAGGGCGTGCGCCAGATGCGCGCCCAGCGGTGCCAGCGATAGCCGTCCAGCAGCGGCACGGCGTCGATGAGGACGAGCCGCTCGACGCGCTCGGGCTCCCGCTGCGCCCACCCGAGCGCCGCGGAGCCCCAGTCCTCCATCACGAGGCGCACGCGGTCGACCTCGACGAGCTCGAGGAACCGCTTGACGAAGCGCGCGTAGCCCGGTACGGAGAAGTCGAGGTCGCCGCGCTTGCCGGAGCGCCCGAAGCCGGGCAGGTCGACGGCGAGGCCGCCGGTGCGCTCGAGGAACGGCGTCCAGATGTCGGCGTTCGTCGGGACCCCGTGGACGTAGAGGACGGGAGCGCGGTCGTCGTCGGTCGGCGCCGAGCGCCAGAAGACCGGCTGGCCGTCCAGCTCCGCGCTGTGCTCCTCGATCGTCGCCACTGGCCGCGCGACGATACCGTTGCTCGGGCGTGCGCGTGCTCTGTCTGGGCGAGTCCCTCGTCGACCTCATCTGCGAGCGGCCGGTGCGCCGGCTCTCGGAGGCGGATGCCTTCGTGCCCCACTTCGGCGGGGCGATGGCGAACGTCTGCGTGATCGCGGCGCGCCACGGCGCGGACGTCGCGCTCGCGGGCGGGGCCGGCGACGACCCCTGGGGCCGCTGGCTGCGCGGGCGCCTGGAGCAGGAGGGCGTGGGGCTCGACTGGTTCCGGCTCGTGGAGGGCGCGCCGACGCCGCTGGCGTTCGTCACCGTGGACCCGGAGGGCGAGCCGGACTTCCTCATCTACGGCGGCGGCATCCACGCGGCGATGACGGCGTTCGCCCCGCGCATGCCCGACGCGGTGCGCGCGTCCCGCGCGCTCGTGATCGCCTCCAACACGCTCCTGGACGAGCGCGAGCGCCAGGTGACCCTCGACGCCCGGGCGTCGATGCTGGAGCAGGGCAAGCCGGTGGTGTTCGACCCGAACCTGCGCCTGCACCGCTGGGAGAACCCGGGGCGGGCTGTGACGCTCGCGCGCGAGTGCCTGCCGGGGCTCTTCCTGTTGAAGTGCAACCGCCGCGAGGCGGAGCTGCTGTCGGGCGAGCCGAACCCGGAGGCGGCGGCCGCGGGGCTGCTGGCCGGCGGCGTCCGCAACGTCGTCATCACGCTGGGCGCCGAGGGGGCGATGCTGCGCGGGGCGGTGCGGGCCAACGTGCCCGGCGTCGCGGCGCGGACGGTCAACGCGACCGGCGCCGGCGACGCACTGCTGGGCGTGCTGATCGCCCGGCTGGCGGCCTCGGACTTCTACCCGGCGGCGATCGCCGCGGGCCTCGGCGAGGCGGTCGCCGAGGCGGCGCGGGCGACCGAGCGCTGGGGGGCCACATGACCCCGACGCGCCCCCGGGCCGGCGCGCTCGGTGACTCGACCCGCCCGCCGGCCACATGACCCCGACGCGCCCCCACGCCCGCGCGCTCGGTGACCCGACCCGCCCGACGCCGCGCCGCGTGCGCGCGATCCGCGACCGGCTGCGCACCATGTACGGGGTCCCGGTCGCGCCGCCGCACGGCCGGCCGCTGGACGAGCTGGTTCTGACGGTGCTCTCGCAGTCGACGAACGACCGCAACCGCGACGTCGCCTACCTGCGGCTCACCCGCCGCTTCCCGTCGTGGGAGGAGGTCCGGGCGGCGCCGGTCGAGGAGGTGGAGGAGGCGATCCGGCCGGGCGGGATCTCGAAGGTCAAGTCCGCGCGCATCCAGGCGATCCTGGAGGCGATCGGCGACCCGCTGAGCCTCGACGACCTCGCGGGGCTGAGCGTGCCCGAGGCGCAGGCGCGGCTGTGCGCCCTGCCGGGCGTGGGGCGCAAGACGGCGGCCTGCGTGCTGTGCTTCGCCTTCGGGATGCAGGACGTGCCGGTCGACACCCACGTCTCGCGCGTGGGAGCTCGCCTGCACCTG
>JANJUA010000363.1 GCA_024710825.1 Solirubrobacteraceae bacterium | reverse complement strand
CGGCTGTGGTTCGAGCGCCGCGGCGGCCGCGAGGTCCTGCGCGGCATCGACCTCGCGCTGGCGTCGGGCGAGCGCGTCGCGCTCATGGGACGCAACGGCGCGGGCAAGTCGACGCTGCTGCGCCACGCCAACGGGCTGCTGAAGCCGACGCGCGGGCGGGTCCGGTCCACCGGCCGCGTCGCGCTGCTGCTCCAGCACCCCGGCGACCTGCTCGTGCACGAGCGCGTCCGCGACGAGCTTGCCCGGGACGAGCTGCGCGCGGCGCGCCTGGCGCACCTCGCCGACCGCCACCCCCGGGACCTCTCCGGCGGCGAGCGCCAGCGCCTGGCGCTCGCGATCGCCTCCGGCGGGGCGCAGCCGCCCGCCGCGATCTGCCTCGACGAGCCCACGCGCGGCATGGACCGCGCCCACAAGGCCGATCTCGCCGGCCGCCTGCGCGCTCTCGCCGTCGGCGGGACCGCGGTGCTCGTCGCCACGCACGACCCGGAGTTCGCCGTGGGCTTCGCCGACCGCGTCGTGCTCATGGGCGAGGGCGAGGTCATCGCCGACGGCGACCCGCACGAGGTGCTGGCCGGCGGCTGGTACTTCGCCACCGAGACGGCTCGGATCGTCGGCGCGCTCACCCCCGAGGACGCAGCCGCGCTGCTGCGGCTCGACGAGGTGCCCGCGTGAGCTGGACGTTCGCCTCGCTCGTCCTCCTCGGGATCGCGCTCGGCGTCGGCTTCGCCTGGTATGAGCGGGCCCGGCCGACGGCGAAGGTCGTCGCGCTGGTGGCGACCCTCGCCGGCCTCGCGGCGGTCGGCCGCATCGCCTTCGCCCCGGTGCCGAACGTCAAGCCGACCACCGACATCGTCCTCATCGCGGGCTTCGCGCTCGGCGCCGGCCCCGGCTTCGTCGTCGGGGCGGTCGCCGCGCTGACGTCGAACCTCTTCTTCGGCCAGGGGCCGTGGACGCCGTGGCAGATGGTGGCCTGGGGGCTCGTCGGCCTGATGGGGGCGGTGCTGGCCCGCGTCGGCGGGCGCGACATGGGTCGGGTCCCGCTCGCCCTGTGGTGCGGCGCGGCGGGCTTCGGCTTCGGCGCGATCATGGACCTCTCGACCTGGGTCAACTTCGCCGGCGATCGGACGCTCGACCGCTACCTGGCGATCGCCGGGCTCTCGCTGCCGTGGAACGTCGCGCACGCGATCGGCAACGTCGTCTTCTTCCTGGCCTTCGGCCCGCTGCTCGTCCGCTCGCTGGAGCGCTTCCGCTCGCGGTTCGCGATCGCCTGGCAGCCGGCGGCGGCGACCGTCGCGCTCGGCCTGACGCTCGCCTCGGCGGCGCTGCCGGCGCGCGCGGAGGCGGCCGAGCCGGCGATCGAGCGGGCGGTCTCCTACCTGCGGGGCGCGCAGAACGACGACGGCGGATGGGGGCCCGTGCCGGGCGCGCGCTCGAGCCCGCTGCACGCCGGCTGGGTGGCGATCGGGCTCGCGGCGGCGGGCGTGGCGCCCGGGGAGCGGGCCGCGGCGTACTTCACCGGGCGGGGGAGCGTCACGCGCCGCCCGGCCGACCTCGAGCGAACGCTGCTGGCCGTGGCGGCGTCGGGCGGCGACACGGGCGCGCTCGCCGAGCGCCTGCGGAGCAGGCAGCGGCCCGACGGCTCGTTCGCCGGCCTCGTCAACGTCACGGCGTTCGGGGCCGTCGCGCTGCGAGCGGCCGGCGCGCCGGCGGACGACCCGGCGGTGCGGGACGCGGGGCGCTTCGTCGCCGCCAACCAGAACGGCGACGGCGGCTTCTCGTTCGCCCGCCGCGGCGCGCCGAGCGGCACCGACGACACGGGCGCCGCCGTGATGGGGCTCGTGGCGGCCGGGCGCCGTGCGACGCCGACCGTCGAGCGCGCGGTGCGCTACCTCGAGGGTCAGCGCAACGACGACGGGGGCTGGCCGCTCACGCAGGCGGGCGCCTCCAACAGCCAGTCGACCGCGTGGGCGGTGCAGGCGCTGCTCGCCGCGGAGGCGGGCGACGTCGAGCCGGGGCTCGAGTACCTGCGGCGGATGCAGCGCGAGGACGGCAGCGTGCGCTACTCGCACACCTCGGAGCAGACCCCCGTCTGGGTCACGGGGCAGGCGTTGGCGGCGCTGGCGCGCCGGACGCTGCCGGTGCGCGCGCCCGCTGCGGATCGCGCCCCGGCGCACCTCGACCTCGGCCCGCAGGCCCGTGCGGCGGGCGCCCTCGCGGCGCTGCTGCTGAGTGCTCTCGCGGTCCGCTGAGCGGACCCGCAACGCGGCATCCGACGAGCTTCGACTAGGTTTCCCGCCGTCATGATTCTTGGGGTCCCGATAGAGACGGCAGAGGGCGAGGAGCGCGTAGCCCTCGTGCCGGAGGTGGTCAAGCGGCTGAAGGGCAAGGGCCTGGAGGTCCGTGTCGCGCCCGGAGCGGGGGCGAGGGCGTTGATCCCCGATGCGGCGTTCGCCGACGCGGGAGCCGAGCTGACCGACGACGTGTGGAGCGCGGACGTCGTGCTGAAGGTCGCGCCGCCGACGGACGAGGAGCTCGAGCGCCTCGGCGAGGGATCGGTGCTCGTCGGCTTCCTCAACCCGCTGGGCGCGCCGGCCACGACCCGCTCGCTCGCCCGCATCGGCTGCACCGCGTTCGCGGTGGAGGCGATCCCGCGGATCTCGCGCGCTCAGGCGATGGATGGCCTGTCGTCGCAGTCGAACGTCGCGGGGTTCAAGTCCGTGATCCTGGCGGCGGAGAAGCTGCCGCGGTTCTTCCCGATGTTGATGACCGCCGCGGGCACGATCCCGCCGGCGAAGGTGCTCGTCCTGGGCGCGGGCGTCGCCGGCCTGCAGGCGCTGGCCACCGCCAAGCGGCTGGGCGCGAAGACGACGGGCTACGACGTGCGCCCGGAGGTGGCCGAGCAGGTGCGGTCGCTCGGCGCGCAGTTCCTCGACCTCGGCATCTCGGCCGCGGGCGAGGGCGGCTACGCACGCGAGCTCTCGCAGGAGGAGCGCGCGCAGCAGCAGCAGGCGCTGACCGACGCGATCAAGGGCTTCGACGTGGTCATCACGACGGCGCTGGTCCCGGGGCGGCCCGCGCCGAAGCTCGTCACCGCCGAGGCGGTGGAGGGGATGGCGCCGGGCAGCGTGATCGTCGACCTGGCGGGCGAGACCGGCGGCAACTGCGAGCTGACCGAGCCGGGGGAGACCGTCGTCAAGCACGACGTCACGATCGTCTCGCCGCTGAACCTGGCGTCGTCGATGCCGCAGCATGCGTCGATGCTCTACGCCCGCAACCTGCTGTCCTTCCTGGACCTCGTGATCGGCGAGGAGGGGCAGATGGAGCTGAACTTCTCCGACGAGATCGTCGCCGGCGCCTGCGTGGTTCGCGGCGGCGAGATCGTCCATCCGGGTGCCAAGTCCGCAGTGGAGGCCGCCGCCTGATGCTTCTGACCAACCTGACGATCCTCGTGCTGGCGGGCTTCGTCGGCTACTACGTGATCTCGAAGGTCCCGAACACGCTGCACACGCCGCTGATGTCGGGCACGAACGCCATCCACGGCATCGTCGTGGTGGGCGGCCTGCTGGTGCTGGGGTCGGCCGCGGGCGACGGCCTGGACAAGGTCATCCTCACGATCGCGGTGCTGTTCGGCACGGTCAACGTGGTCGGCGCGTTCCTGGTCACCGACCGGATGCTCGACATGTTCAAGGGCAAGGACCCGAAGAAGGTCGCCGCCAAGGCGGACGGAGAGGGCGGCTGATGTTCGCGAGCTTCCTGCAGGACCCGGACTTCATCCGGGTCTGCTACATCGTCGCCTTCGTGCTGTTCATCGTCGGCCTCGGGCGCCTGACCGGCCCGCGCACGGCGGTGTCGGGCAACCGGATCGCCGCGGTCGGCATGGCGATCGCCGTGATCGCGACGCTGCTCGACCAGCGGATGGGCTCCAACTGGGTGCTGATCGTCGCGGCCGTGGTCGTCGGCACGGCGGTCGCGGTCCCGGCGGCCCGCAACGTGAAGATGACCGCGATGCCGCAGATGGTGGCGCTGTTCAACGGCGTCGGCGGCGGGGCGATCGCGCTGATCTCGTGGGGCGAGTTCCGTCACTCCGACGGCTTCGCCGACGTCGAGCTGTACATCGTCATCGCGGCGCTGCTCGCCGCGATCATCGGCTCGGTCTCCTTCTGGGGCTCGAACATCGCGTTCGCCAAGCTCCAGGAGCTCATCGACGGCAAGCCGATCGCGCTGCCGGGCCAGCAGGTGATCAACATCGCGCTGCTCGGGGTGTGCGTCGGGCTGTCGGTGGCGATCGCCACCGGGACCACCTCGGAGTGGGCGTTCGTCGGCATCCTCATCGCGGCCGCGCTGCTGGGCACGTTCGTCGTGCTGCCGATCGGCGGCGCCGACATGCCCGTCGTCATCTCGCTGCTTAACGCGTTCACCGGGCTGAGCGCCGCCGCGGCGGGCATCGCGCTCGACAACGTGGCTCTGATCGTCGGCGGCATGATCGTCGGCGCGTCGGGCTCGATCCTGACCAACCTCATGGCGCAGGCGATGAACCGGTCGATCCCGTCGATCGTCGCCGGCGGCTTCGGCGGCGCCACGGCGATCGCGGCGGGCGACGACGGCGTGGACCGCACCGTGCGCTCGACCAGCGCCTCGGACGCGGCGGTGCAGATGGCCTACGCCTCTCAGGTGATGATCGTGCCGGGGTACGGCATGGCCGTCGCCCAGGCCCAGCATGCGGTGCGCGAGCTCACCCTCGAGCTCGAGAAGCGCGGCGTGGAGGTCATGTTCGCCGTCCACCCGGTCGCCGGACGGATGCCGGGGCACATGAACGTGCTGCTCGCCGAGGCCGACGTGCCCTACGACCAGCTCAAGGAGATGGACGACGCCAACCCGCAGTTCGCGCGCACGGACGTCTCGCTCATCATCGGGGCCAACGACGTCACCAACCCGGCGGCCAACGACGATCCGAGCAGCCCGATCTACGGCATGCCGATCCTCGAGGTGGACCGCTCGCGGTCGGTCATCGTGCTGAAGCGCTCGATGAGCAGCGGCTTCGCGGGCATCGACAACCCGCTCTTCTACGCCGACGGCACATCGATGCTGTTCGGCGACGCCAAGGGCTCCGTCCAGGAGATCACCTCCGAGCTCTCGGAGCTGTAGACGGGTCACCGGCCGAGGAGTACCTTGGCTGTGTGACCCTGCTGTTCGCGCTACAGGCGGCGGGTTGCGTCGCCGTCGCCCTGATCTTGGTCTGGACCCTGTTCGGACCACGGCCGCGCAGGCTGCGGCCGGTGCTGGCGCTGGGCGCGGGCTTCGTGGGGATCGTCGGGCTGCCGATCGCGGTGCTGCTGGCGGCGAGCGTCGGGCCGCGCTGGGGCGCCCTGGTGGGCGGGGTGGCGGTGCTCGGTCTGGCCGTGGGCGCCTGGGCGGCCCGGGGACCGGGCGACCTCGGCGCCGACGAGGACGGCGTCGACTGGGCGGAGTTCGATCGGGTGCGCGAGCGCTGGGAGCGCGCGAGGCGCGATTGACCTCCGTAGCATCGCGCGGGTGATCGCCCGTGCCGCCGCTCTCGAGTCCCTGGCCCGCGAGGAGTTCGACGTCGTGGTGGTCGGCGGCGGCATCACCGGCGCCGGCTGCGCGCTGGACGCCGCCACGCGCGGCTACTCCGTCGCGCTGATCGAGAAGCGCGACTTCGCCGCGGGCACGTCGAGCCGCTCCAGCAAGCTCGTCCACGGCGGCCTGCGCTACCTCCAGAACTTCGACCTCGGCCTCGTCCGGGAGGCGCTGCTCGAGCGCCAGCTCATGGTCGCGCTCGCCCCGCATCTCGTGCAGCCGCTGAGGCTCGTGGTGCCCGCGTTCGAGGGCGAGCACCTCGACCGGCTCGTCGGCGTGGGGCTGAACCTCTACGACGTGATGTCGCGCGGACGGCGGCGCCGCGGTGAGTTCGCGGAGTCCTGGAGCCCGGATCGTCACCGGATCGTCACGGGCGAGGAGGTGGCAGAGCTGCTGCCCGTGCTCGCCGACCGCCGGCCGACGTCGGGGTATCTCTTCTACGACTGCCAGACGGACGACGCCCGGCTCGTGCTGACCGTGCTCCAGGAGGCCGAGCGCTTCGGCGCCGTCCTCGCCAACCGCGTCGAGGCGACCGAGCTGGTGGACGGCGGCCTGCGCGCGTTCGAGGCCGAGACCGGCGAGGAGCTGCGCATCCGGGCGGCGAACGTCGTCAACGCGACGGGTGTCTGGGCGGACCGGCTGCGGCCCGGCGAGCTGCACGACGAGGCCGACATCCCGCACATCCGACCGAGCCGCGGCACCCACGTGACCGTCGCCCACGACGACCTCCCGCTCGTCGCCGGCGCGATCCTGCCCGCGGGCGGCGGCCGGACGATCTTCGCGCTGCCCTGGCTCGGGCGCACGCTGCTGGGGACGACCGACAACGACTACGAGGGCGAGCTGGACTTCATCGCCCCCGGCGCCGGAGACGTCGACTACATCCTCGACGCGGCGAACGCGTTCTTCGGCACCGCGCTCGGACCGCGGGACCTGACCGGCGCGTACGCGGGGGTCCGGCCGCTCATCACCTCCGGGGACCCGAAGAAGTCCGTCGACATCTCCCGCAAGGCGGAGCTGTACGAGACCTCCAGCGGCATGATCACCATCACCGGCGGCAAGCTGACGACGTGGAGGAGGATGGCGAAGATGGCCGTCGACCGGCTCGTGGAGCGCGACGCGCGCGACGCTCCGTGCCGCACGCACGAGATCCCGCTCGGCCAGGCGGTCGACCCGGCGGCGCTGCCGCGGGTGGAGGGGGTGCCGGAGCCCAGCTACGCCGCGCTGGCGGCGCGTTACGGGCACGTCGCCCACGACGTTCTGGCGGTCGCGGCGGAGCGGGGCGAGCTGGCGCAGCCGATCGTCGACGGCCTGCCGGACCTGCTCGCCGAGGTCGTCCACGCCGCCCGCCACGACCAGGCGCGCTCGCTCGGCGACGTGCTGCTGCGGCGGACGCGGCTGGGCCTGATCGCCGCGCGCGACGTCACCGCGCAGGGCACGGCGCAGCGCGTGGCCGCCGCGCTGGGCGCCGAGCTCGGCTGGGACGACGCCGTCGTCGGAGCCCAGCTGCGCCGCTTCGCCGAGGAGGCGGAGGCCGAGGGGATCGTCGTCGCGATCGCCTAAGGTCCCGGGCTTGCAGGGTCTCCACCGCCTCGCCGTCCTCGGGATCTCCGTCGTGCTCGCGCTCCTGGCCGCGCCGTCCGCCGACGCGGCCATGTTCGGAGGCGAGGTGATCGACGGGCCGAGCCCCGACATCGTGTCCGTCGGCGGGCTCGACGTCTCGCGTGACGGCACCGGCGGCGTGGCCTACGTCCGGCGCGACGGCGGGGTGGAGCATGCGTTCGTCTCGCGTCTGGTCGACGGCGCGTTCGCGGCGCCCGAGCGCATCGACGGCGCGGTGGCCGAGCCGGCCGCGGCGCCGGTCATCGCCGCCGGGGACGGCGGTCGGCTCGTCGCGGCCTGGGTCGGTGGAGCGACGCTCTATGCCAGCGTGCGTCCGTCCGCCGCCTCCGGCTGGAGCGCCCCGCAGGCGCTGGGCGCGCCCGCCGCCGCGCCCGCCGTGGACCTCGGCGTCAACGGCCACGCGTACGTCGTCTGGGTCGCCGACGGCGACGTCCGCGCCGCGCGGCTGGAGCGCGGCGCCACGCAGCTGACGCCCGCGCCCGCGCCGCTGGACCTCGATCCGGCGCGCACGGCGAGCGACCCCGACGTCGCCGTCTCGGGTGACGGGCTCTCGCTGATCGCGTGGACCGAGACGGGCGCCGACGGCGCGCCGCGCGTCATCGGCCAGCGGCTGTCCTCGCTGGAGCCGCTGCGCCCGCCGATCGAGCTGTCCGCCGAGCCGTTCGAGGGCCGCGGGGGCGGCGCCGCCGACACGCCCGACGTCGACATCGAGGAGGACTCGAGCTTCGGCTGGGTCGCCTACCGGCAGACGTTCGCCGACGGGCAGCGCGGCCTCGCCCGGCGCCTGCGGGGCTCGCGCTTCGAGCCGCCCGTCGGCATCGACGGCCAGACGTTCCCCGCGGAGGCGATCGGGGCGCCGCAGATCGCCGTCAACGGCTCCGGCTCCGGTCTGTCGGCAGTCGGGCGCGCGTCCGGCGTCGTGTTCTCATCGCGGCTGCACCGCGACGTCTTCGGCCCCGCGATCCGCCTCGACGCCGCGCCCAGCCCGTTCGGAGCCGAGCCGCGCGCCGTCTTCGGCGAGGGCGAGGCCGGCTTCGTCACCTGGCCGGGCGCCGACACGCAGCTGCGCGGCCGGGAGGTCGACGAGGGCGCCGCGCAGGCCGAGGTCGCCGTGACGAACGCGGCGCTCGGCCCGGTCGACGTGGGCGCCGGCCTGCTCGCCTCGGCGGCTCGCTCGCTCGACGCCGCCGTCGTCGCGGTGCAGGGGACGGGGCCGGAGCGGCGGCTCGTCGCCGGGATGCTCGATCGACCGCCCGGCTTCTTCCAGGGCCTGTCGTCGACGAACTGGCGCCGTGCGAGCGAGCCGCTGCGCTGGAGCGCGCCGCTGAACCTGTGGGGCGCGGTGCGCTACGAGGTCGAGGTCGACGGGCGCGTCGTGGGCCGGTCGACGACTGACCGCTGGCGCCCGCGCGGCGTTCGCGACGGGCAGCACCGCTGGCGGGTCGTGGCCACCGACCGCCGCGGCCAGCGGTCGGCGACCGCGTCGCGCGTGCTGCGGCTCGACGGCAACGCGCCGCGCGCCTCGATCGACGTCTCGCGCTCCGGCGCGGCGGTCACGGTGCGGGTGCGCGGCGGCGACGGGCGGGGGTCCGGCGTCGCGTCGACGCGGATCTCGTTCGGCGACGGCAGCTCGGTCCGCGCCCGCACCGCCCGGCACGTGTACCGCCGCGGCACGTACACGATCCGCGTTCGCGTGGAGGACCGCGTCGGCAACGCCCGCACCGTGTCGCGCCGCATCTCGGTTCGCTAGGCTCCACCGGAGTCGCCGACCGCTGTCCAACGCGGCCGGACGCCTACCGACCACTCCCAAGGAGAAGAGCCTCATGGCCGTACTGGACCGCGCCTCCCTCGAGGGCAGCCCCCTCGCCGACCTGCACACCATCGCCCGCGAGATCGGCATCGACGGGTTCCGCCGCCTGCGCAAGGCGCAGCTCGTCGACGCGATCGTCGAGCGTCAGGGCGGCGACGGCGCAGCGCCGGCGGCCGCCGCCGAGACCGACGCCGAGGAGAAGCCCAAGCGCCGCACGCGCACGCGCACCCGCCGCAAGAAGGACGAGGACGCGGCCGAGCCCGTCGCCGGGGAGGCCGCGGCCGTCGCCAAGGAGGACGGGGCCACCGACGAGGACGCCGGCGAGGCGCGCCCGGCGCGCCGCTCGCGCCGCTCCCGCTCCCGCGACGCCGACCGCGACGACTCCGGCGCCGCCGAGGAGAAGGGCGCCCAGGAGAAGACCGCCGAGGAGAAGATCGCGGAGGGGACCGTCGAGCTGCTCGGCAACGGGTCGGGCTTCGTTCGCGTCTCGCCGCCGGAGGCCTCCGACGACGACGTCTACATCTCCGCCGCGCAGGTGCGCCGCTGCGAGCTCGTCTCCGGCGACACGGTGACCGGGCCGGTGCGCCCGCCGCGCCGCTCGGAGCGCTACCCGTCGCTGGTCCGCATCGACACGATCAACGGCCGCCCGGCCGACGAGGTCGCCGAGGGCACCCCGTTCGACGAGCTGCCCGCCGCGTTCCCCACGCAGCGCTTCTCGCTCGACGCCGACGACCCGACGCTGAAGGCGATCGAGTGGCTCACCCCGATCGGCCGCGGCTCGCGCGTCACGATCGTCGGCGGGCCGCGCTCGGGCAAGACCGAGACGCTGCGCCGGCTCGCCGGAGCGCTCGCCGGGCAGGAGGGGCTCGACGTCAGCCTCGTGCTGGCCGGCGCCCGCCCGGAGGAGATCACCGAGTGGAAGGCGGGGACGCCCGAGCCGGCGGCCGCGCTGTCGCTGGCGGCGTCGGTCGACGCCCAGGCGGGCGCCGTGGAGCGCGCGATCGACACCGCGAAGCGGATCGCCGCGCGCGGCGGCGACGCGGTCGTCCTCGTCGACTCCCTCTCGGCGCTGCCGACGGGCGTCGCGCGGCGCACGCTGGCCGCGGCCCGCGACATCGTCGACGGCGGCTCGCTGACGGTGATCGCCACCGCGGAGAGCCCGGTCGGCGGCGAGACGACCGTCGTCGCGCTCGACGTGACACTCACGTCCACCGGGCGCTTCCCCGCGCTCGACCTGGTCGCCAGCGGGACGCTGCGGCCGGAGCTGCTGGTCGGCGAGGCGGGACGCGACGCGATCGCGCAGGCGCGCGCGGCGGCGCTCGGCTAGCGGCTAGCGCGGGCTGTAGGCGACCCGGCCCCACGAGGGCTCGGGCGCCAGCTCGATCGGCTCGTGGTCGCGCTCGGGCTGGACGTAGGCGAAGGTGCGGGAGTCGACGTCGAAGGCGATGTCGAGCTCCCCCTCCTTGACGCGCTGGTCCAGCCAGGCGCTGCGGAAGACGAGCCGGCGCAGCCAGTGCACGAGGCTGCGGTCGGCCGGGCCGACGAGCTCGGGCCAGCAGTCGTTGACGTGCTCGCCGAGCGGGGAGGTGGGGTCGGGGATCTCGCCGTTGACCGCGAGGTTGACGAGGTCGTCCAGCTCGCCGTCGCCGAGCCGACCGCCGACGAAGCCGAGCTTCATCGCCGCCTGCTCGCAGCGCTCTTGGAAGTCGCGCTCGTTGAAGGTGAACCGAAGCTCGCCGTACTCCAGGACGAAGTCCTCGCCCGAGTGGTAGTTGCCGCGCCGTTGGGTGTCCATGATGAGAAGCGACGCGCCGAGTGAGCGGCGCGTCGTCGCGGCATTCTGCTGGATTCCTGCTTCGCCGCCAGGGTTGGGCGCAAACTTTCACCCGACGACCGGCTTGCGCGCCTGTCTGACCCGTCGCACGTGACCGATCATCTAGGTTCCCGGTCGATGGGCGAGCGCGCGCGGATGCTGGCACAGGCCGAGGCGATGGTCGATGCCTGGGAAGGACGTCTCGGCCCGCTGGAGCGCCATCCGGCGTCCGAGCCGGACCCGGCGCGGCTCGTCGACGCGTGGGAGCGCTTCGGCGCGCGCATGGCCGACCACCATCCGTTCTTCCACCCGCGCTACGCCGGCCAGATGCTCAAGCCCCCGCACGCCGTCGCGGCGGCCGGCTACCTGGCGGCGATGCTCGTCAACCCGAACAACCACGCCCTCGACGGCGGCCCCGGGACGAGCGCGCTCGAGGTCGAGGTCGTCGACGAGCTGCGGGCGATGCTCGGCCTGCCCGCGCCGGGGATCGGCCACCTGACGTCGTCGGGGACGATCGCCAACCTCGAGGCGCTGTGGGTGGCGCGCGAGCTGCGCCCGGGGCGGGCGGTGGTCTTCTCGGAGGCCGCTCACTACACGCACGGGCGCATGTGCCAGGTGCTGGGGGTCGAGGGGCGGCCGGTCGCCGCGGACCCACGCGGACGGATCGACCTCGACGCCGTGGCCGCGCAGTGCGCCCGCGGCGACGTCGGCACGGTGGTGCTGACGGCGGGGACGACGGGGCTGGGCGCGATCGACCGGGTGGACGAGGCGCTGGCGCTGCGGGAGCGCTTCGGCGTGCGGCTGCACGCCGATGCGGCCTACGGCGGCTTCTACGCGCTGCTCGGCGGCGCCGCGTACGAGGCGATCGCGGCCTGCGACAGCGTCGTCGTCGACCCCCACAAGCACGGGCTGCAACCGTACGGTTGCGGAGCGGTCCTGTTCGCCGACCCGGGCGTGGGCCGGCTGTACCGCCACGACTCGCCGTACACGTACTTCACCTCCGACGAGCTGCACCTGGGCGAGATCAGCCTCGAGTGCTCGCGCGCGGGGGCGGCAGCCGCCGCGCTGTGGCTGACGATCCAGGTCTTCCCGCTGCGCCGTGACGACGGCCTGGGAGCGATGCTGTCGGCCTGTCGGCGCGCGGCGCTGCGCTTCGCGGAGCTGGTGGACGCCGACGCGCGCCTCGAGCTGCACGTCGAGCCGGAGCTCGACATCGTCACCTACTTCCCGGCGGGCGATGCGCTGTCGGACGTCGATGCGCGGTCGGCGGCGGTTCTGCGGGCCGGGATGGAGGCGGCCGATCCGCAGGACTCCGTCTTCCTCGGCACGCTGGCCGTGGAGGCGGAGGCGATGGCCGCGCTGCACCCCGGGCTGGCGCGCGACGCGGACCGCGCGCGAGTGCTGCGCAGCGTCCTGATGAAGCCGGAGCACGAGCCGGCGGTCGAGGCGCTGT
Organism: Solirubrobacteraceae bacterium; assembly: GCA_024710825.1. Classification (GTDB taxonomy): domain Bacteria; phylum Actinomycetota; class Thermoleophilia; order Solirubrobacterales; family Solirubrobacteraceae; genus Capillimicrobium. Next base: position 954 of record JANJUA010000363.1, on the reverse strand, counting down.
GCGCGCGGGTGGGGGAGCTGGCGGAGCGGTCGGCGGCGGCCTGAGCCCGGCGGGCGGGGGCGAGTTCGGGGGACGATCGTCCTCGGGCGGGCATGACCGAGGACGCCTACACGATCCTGGTGGTGGAGGACGACGAAGCGACGCGCACGTTCCTCGCCGACAACCTCACCGCCGACGGCTACGACCTGCTCGTCGCGGACTGCGCGCGCGAAGGCCTGCGGCTGCTGGAGCACAAGTTCCCGGACGCTGCCGTCGTGGACGTCGGGCTCCCGGACCGGTCGGGCCTCGACCTGGTCCGCACGGTCCGGGAGTCCGACGGCGCGGTCTCGCGGGTGGACCCGAACACGCCGATGCTCGTGCTCAGCGGGCGTGCCGACGAGCTCGATCGGCTGCGGGGCTTCGAGCGCGGCGCGGACGACTTCGTCGCCAAGCCGTACTCGTACCCCGAGCTGCGGGCGCGGCTGGCGTCGCTGCTGCGGCGCGCGCAGGGGCGGAGCATCGCCGGGCGGCTGCGGGTCGGCGGGCTCGTCGTCGATCCGTCCTCGCGCGAGGTGCGCCTCGACGGGCGGCGGGTGCCGCTGTCGCAGAAGGAGTTCGGGCTGCTGCGGATGCTCGCCTCCGAGCCGACGCGCGTCTTCACCAAGGACGAGCTGCTGCGCACGGTCTGGGGCTACAGGTCGTTGGGAACGACGCGGACGTTGGACAGCCACGCCTGCCGCCTGCGCCAGAAGCTGGGGGCGGTCGACGGCGGACGCTGGGTGCTGAACGTGTGGGGCGTCGGCTACCGACTGCTCGACGCGCCGGAGGCCGGGCGATGAGCGCGGCGGCCGCCGGTGGCTGGGCGGTGGCGCTGCTCGCCGCGGGCGCGGCGGCGATCGCATGGGCGCGGCTGCGCCGGCGGATGGAGCTGGTCGCGCGGGCCGCGCACGAGCTGCGCTCCCCGCTGTGCGCCGC
>JANJUA010000355.1 GCA_024710825.1 Solirubrobacteraceae bacterium | reverse complement strand
ATGTCCACCTTCTGTCCCGTTCGCGCGGCGTACAGCCGGAGGCCCCCGTCGTCGGCGGTGTAGATCAGCGTCGAGCCGTCGCGGGAGACCGCGAGCGGCGTGACCCCCCCGGCCTGGGTGGCCACGAGCTCAGTTGCGCCGGAGGCGATCGTGGAGCGGTAGACCGCCAGGCCCGTCTGCTTCGGATCGGCGGTCAGCGCCTCCGTCGAGGTCACGTAGGCGACGTCGCCGTCCTCCGACGCGCCGAAGAAGGCGACGTTGGCCACCGGCGCCGACTCGGGCCGGCGGGCGATCTGGCGTGCCACGCCCGCTTCGCTGACGTACACACTCGTCACGCCGACCTCGGCATTCGGCAGCTCGGGACTCGCAGACTGAAAGAACGTGCGGACCGCATCTCGGGAGACCGTGCCGGGCATCGCCAGTCCACCGGTGCCCTCCTTCATACGCGTGACCCGTCCTCCGACAGCCTGGCCCCCGACCTGGGAGACGAGCCGGATAGTGCCGCCCACCCACGCGTAGACGTCGTCCACACCGTTGGTGTCGCCCGGCACAAGATTCAGGCGGCTCATGAAGACGACGTAGGACAGATCGGTGGACGCCGCTAGAGCAATCCGATCCCTGGCCGCATTGTCGGCGCCAGCGACTTCCTGCGGCGTCAGCCACGTCGTACCTGACGGCGAACGAAGATAGGAGTTCAAAGATCCCCCGGCCACCGGCTCGACCGGGTTGTCCGTAACGAAAACGACGCTCGGCCCGTCCGGGTCGGCGAAGAGCACGTGCGACCCGTTGGCCACACCCAGACCGGTCGGCCGCGTCACCCAAGACGTCGTCCAACCGCTCGCACCACGCTCGGCACAGAATCCATCCTGGTAGATGACGTTTCCGTTGGACGGCGAGCCGGCCATCTGATCCTCGGAGTGGAAGCAGACGCGATCGCCGCTCGGCACCGCGATCGTGCCGCCCATGCGCACCTTGGCCGACCCACCCGGGGGCGTCACCAGCTCCAGCGCGCGCTCGGCGCCCTGTGCGGGCGCGGCAGCGCAGAGCGCGGCCACGACCGCCAAACCTGTCCCGACGCAACAGCTTCTCGACCTTCGCCCCATGCTCCGTCTCCTCCGTGACATGTCCGTGATGGGTGGGTGCGCCTCAGGCACCTAGTAGACATGTATGTATCTAGATTAAGCTAGGCGAAGCCATCGGCGGATGTCAAGCCCCAACCGGAGGTGGAACTGCAGCAGGCGCCAGCGGCGGTAACGCACGTGGGTCCCGGCCGAGGCCGGACCCACGTACTCAGCGATGACTCGATCAGTCGATGACGACCGGCGAGCCGCCTGGAGCGTCACGGACGACCAGCGTGTCGATCTCCGCCGTACCACCCAGCCCCGCGGGTCGGCTGACGACGTTGTCGAGGACGAGCCCGAGATGGCAGGTCGTCGGCCTTAGAAACGTCGAGGCAGTGATGGCGCCCGACGCGGAGAGAGTATTGCCCGCGCCGATGGGCGCGATCGTCGCCGACGCTACGCCGGCCGAGACCACCAGGGCACCCGCGGTCAGGCCTGCGGCCGGCCACGCTTGAAGAGCTTCATGGTCCTGCCCCTGGGGAAAGTGTTTCAGTCTCGTCGACCAACCGGAGCCGGCGAACGACCACAAGATCTCGCCACGACACCCACGGCCGGCAGAGACATGGGGCCGGCCGACAGGCCGGCCCCATGATGCTTGGTGGCTAGTTGATCGTGACCAACGAGCCGCCCGGCGCGTCCCTGACGACCAGAGCGGTGCTCAGTGTCGGGGCCGACGAGCACAGGATCCCACTGCCCGACAGCTTGGTCGCGGTACCGGACGCCGACAGCGTCGAGGTCCCGTTGTCATAGCTCCCCGACAGCGTCACGCTGTAGTAGCACGTGCCGACGACCGTGTTGGCGCGCACCCGCGGGATGGTGACCGACACCGGGCCCGAGCCCGAGGCGTCGATCGCCCAGGCGTAGCCCGACTGGAGCACCACACTGGTGAGCACGCCGGAGCAACCGCTGCTCACCGTCGCCGCGTTCGGCGGGGTGTCGACCTCTGCCGTACCACCCAACCCAGCGGCCCGACTGACGACGTTGTCGAGAATGAGCCCGATGTTGCAGCTCGACGGCCCGAGCGGCGACGACGTCGTGAGGGTGCCGGACGCGTAGCCGGTGTCGCCCGCGCCGATGGGCGCGATCGTCGCCGACGCCACGCCGACCGAGAGCGCCACCGCGCCGACCGTCAGACCCGCGACCGCCAGGCCGCGCTTCAAGAACCTCATGACCCTTCCTCCTTTGAGGAGTGTTTCGGTGCCGCCGAGCGGCTTCGCGCCGACGACACCACGATCCCTACGTGAGGATCGGCAGGCCCTTCATGACCCAAGATCCAAACCGGGCCCCTCCAGCCCCGTCTCTCCTCGCGGCGAACCATAGACAGATTCGTTCCTGGGTGTCAAGGACATACAGACGATTTTGTTTACGACGTAGGCGCAATGAGCGCTGACCGGTCGGCCCTTACGAGCCATCCGGGCCCGGCCGGGGAGGTCCGCGCTGCGGCATCTGAGACGACGAGCGCCGAAAAAGGGCCGAAGAACAGGGGCGCGACAGAGCCCGCGCCTGGCGCCGAACCCTCGAGTACGCTCTAAAGGTGCTTGACCTGCGGGCGTCGCACCAAAAAGATGCGCGCGCTGTGGACCCTCTACTCACATTCTCCGAGAACGTGCGCCGCACCCGACACGCCGCCGGGCTGACCCAGGAGACCCTCGGCGAGCGCGCGGACCTGCCGGTGACCTACATCGGACGCATCGAGCGCGCCGAGCGGGATCCCGGCGTCCGCACCGTCTCGCGGCTCGCACGCGGCCTCGGCGTCGAGGTGGCGGAGCTGTTCGCGGGCGTGCCGCAGGCCGACGACACGACGCCTCGACGTCGGACCCCCACGCCGCGCGTGGCGACGTCGGCGCCTCCGGCGGTCGAGCGCGGCTGACGCGCCACCGGCGGAGCCCCGCTTCGCCTGACACGCGGGCGCGAGCCCGCTCGCGATGCCCCCGGAAGGACTCGAACCTTCAACCGTGAGATTAAAAGTCTCCTGCTCTACCAGTTGAGCTACGAGGGCGCGTCGAGAAGCGTACTCGCGGGCAGGGCGCTATTCGAGCGCCGGGCCCACGAGGATCCAGCCGTTGCCGTCCGGGTCCTCGAACGACGCCCACTGGCCCCACGGCGCGTCCTGCACCTCGTCCTCGAGGAACTCGACGCCGCGCGAGCGCAGCTCGTCGAACGCGGCGTGGGCGTCGTCGGTGCCGAGCACGAGGCCGCGCAGGCAGCCGGGCGGCATCGAGTCGCCGAACCACGTCACCAGCGTGATCGAAGCGCCGCCGGCCGGCGGGACGAGCTCCACCCAGCGGCGGCCGTCGCCGAGCGCCTCCGCCTCCCGGAGCGCGAAGCCCAGGACGCCCGTGTAGAAGGCCTGCGACCGGTCCTGGTCGGCGACCGGCACCGACACGATGTCGACGCTGAAGTTCACCGGCTCCGACGATACCGCGCCCCCGACGGTTGTCCAGCCAGAGGCGTAGGAGACTCCAAGAAAGCGACTTTCGCAGCGAAGTGGCGCGTGCCCACGCCCACACCCGTTATCTTCGCCGACCGACATGGCGCGAAGCTGGCTCCAA
>JANJUA010000265.1 GCA_024710825.1 Solirubrobacteraceae bacterium | reverse complement strand
GAGCGGGTTGCCGAGCGAGCCCTGGAGCAGCGCACCCGCCATCCCGAGGGCGGCCCCGACCGCGATCGCCGTGACCGTGCGTGGCAGCCGGAGCGCAAGGACGATCTCGCGGCTGAGCTGGTCGGTGTCGCGGCCGAGGATCACGTCGATGACGTCGGCCGGCGGCACGCGCACCGCGCCGAGCGCGAGCGAGCCGATGACCGCCGCCACGAGCGCCGCCCCGATCGTCACCACCACGGCCGCGCGCCGGACACCGGCGCGGGCGGGCGCATGCGCGCCCACGGCGGCGGCGACCGTCGCCATCAGCGGCGGCGCTTGAGGATGTCGCGGCGTACCTCGCGGATGACGGCCGCGGGGTCGGAGCTGGCCTGGAGCAGGTTGTCGTCGGTCGGCACGTAGATGCGCCCCTTCTTCGCCGCCTTCGTGGTCCGCCAAGGGCGGAAGGAGCGATAGTACGCGGCGATCTTGGCGACCTCGTTCGCGTTGCCGTGCGGGACCACCACGATGATGTCGGGGTTGAGCTGGACGACCTTCTCGTTGCTGAGGTTGCCGACGACGGTCCCCTCGCCGGTGCGGCCGATCGGCTGGATGTCGTTGGTCACCATCCGGCCGCCCGCCGCGCAGATCACGTCCGCGCCCCACGACTTGCCGAGGATCGCCATCGTGTAGCGCGCCAGTCCCATGACGAGCAGGACCCGCGGGCCGCGACGAGCCGCGTCGCACTTCCACTCCGCGTTGGACTTCAGCTTCGACGCCCTGCGGATCTCGCGGTTCAGCCGCGCCGCGAGCGCCCTGCCCTGTGCGGCGCGCCCGACCTTCTCGGCGATGTAGCCCACGTTCAGGCCGATGGTCGACAGCCGCTGCGGGTCGTAGCCGTCGTAGACCTCGATGCCGAGCCGCTGGATCCGCGGCGTGCCCGGCCGCCACACCGGCGAGGAGAACACCACGTCCGGCCGCAGGGCGAGGAGCTGCTCGAGGTTCGGGCCGTTCGGATGCGCGAGCTTCAGCCGCGGCACGTCGTCGAGCCGCGGGTCGACCTCTCCGGCGGGCGCGTCGCCCACCGCCACCGGGGTGACGCCGAGATCGACGAGCACGTTCGCGGTGAACGGCGTGAACGCCACCACACGCTCGGGGGCCTGAGCCGCCGCGGGCGCGGCGAGCACGACGGACAGCGCCAGGGCGGCGAGGACGAGGCGGAGCTTCATGGCGAAGCATATTAGGGCACCCGAACTTGGGCTAGCCTACGGGCCATGACCGGAGCCGGAGGCCGCTGAGCGCCGTGGAGGAGCTGCTCCTCCAGATCGCGGACGCCCTCCGCTACCCGGTGTACGTCCTGGCGTTCGCGGCGCTGGCGGCCGTCACCTTCGAGGCGGGGACGTTCGGCGTCGAGCTCGTCCGGCGCCGCCGCCGCGACCTCGTGCGCCTCGAGCGCGCGGCCGAGGAGGCCCGCGCCGCGCTCGAGCGCGGGGACCCGGGCGCCGCGCAGGTCGCGCTGCTGCTGGTCGCCACCGACACGCAGATGGCGCAGACGCTGCGCGCGATGGTGGGCGAGTGGGGCGCGCCCGGGGCGCCGGACCGCGTCGCCAAGCGGCTCGCCGACTTCGACCTGCGGGCGCTGCGCCGTCTCGAGCGCACGCGGCTGCTCGTCCGCGCCGGGCCGGGACTCGGCCTCATGGGCACCCTCATCCCGCTCTCCCCCGCCCTCGCGGCGCTGGGCGAGGGCGACGTGCGGGAGCTCGCCGAGGGCCTGCGCGTGGCGTTCGGCATCACGGTCATCGGGATCCTCGTCGGCATGGTCGCCTTCTGCCTGTCGCTGGTCCGGGACCGTATGTACGCGCAGGACCACTCGGACCTCGAGTACGTCGCCGCGGTGCTCTTCGACGAGCGCCCGGTGGGTGAGCTGGTCACGTCGTGAAGGGCGCCCGCGTCGCCACCCGCGCCCGCCTGCGCGACGACCGCGCGGGCGATCCGCTCGACGGCATGGTCAACCTCTTCGACCTCGGCCTGGTGCTGGCGCTCGCGTTCCTGCTCGTCGCCATCAGCTCGCTGGCGCGCGACGACGAGGGCCGCACCGCCCGAGACGTCGTCGTGCGCGCACACGAGCGCAGCGGCCCGGTGCCGCGCGAGGGCGAGCGGGTCGTCGGCCAGGGCGAGGAGGTCGGCAAGGTCTACCGCCTCGACGACGGGCGCCTCGTGTACGTCGCCCCCGAGGACGAGGCCTCGCCCTGATCCCGGCGCGGCAGCACGCCGGCCCGGGCGCGCCACTCGTCCTCGGTCTCGAGATCGAGATGCGCCTCGCCCTGGAGAACGCCGGCCAGAGGGATCATGCTGTGCATCGTGAGGCGGGGGATCGGCAGGCGAGCGGTCGAGGCGATGGTCGTCCTCGCACTGACGGGAGCCTCCGCGACGGCAGCCGTGGACGCTCCCGGATACGACGTCCCGCAGGGCTTCCAGCGCTGCCCGAACGCCGAGGCGTGGCACGGCTTCTTCAAATGGGCGTCGGCGCACCACGTCACCTGCCGCGACGCTCGCGGCTTCCTGCGAGCCTACGGCCGCGTCGCGGCCCGATCGGACGAGATGCCGCGCCGTGTGCGCGGCTTCGCCTGCCGCCTGCGCACATGGCGCAACGAGGACGGCGACATCTACGCCAGCCGCCACACCTGCACCCGCGATGAAGCCGTCGTCCGCTTCTACGGCATGGTGTAGGCGCGGCCCTAACGGTCGGCCAGCCTCGCCTTCAGTGTGTCGATGACCGGGACGGGCGTCGGGTCGATGCCCTGGAGCACCGCCAGGTAGAGCGAGACGAGGTCGCCGAGCAGCACGAGCGACATCACGCGCTCCACCGCGCTCTGGCCGCGCGAGAGGACGCGCCGGACGGTGTGC
>JANJUA010000255.1 GCA_024710825.1 Solirubrobacteraceae bacterium | reverse complement strand
GGTCCTCGACGCCGCCGCGATCGAGGAGCTGGTCGCGCGGATGCGCCAGCCGGCGGAGCGGCGCGCCGACCTGCGCGCCCAGCTTGCCGCCAACCGGGTCGGCGCCCTGCGCCTCGCCGAGCTGGCCGAGCGGGTCGGCGTCGGCGGCCTGCGCGCCGCGACCGCCGCGGTGCTCGACTACGCCGAGCGCCGCACCCGCGCGAAGCTCGCCGAGCTGCCCGACGGCACGCGCGAGGCCGTAGACGTGCTCGAGGGCGCGGAGGGGGACCTCGAGCTGCGCGTCGCGGCGACCATCGCCGGCGACGACCTGACGCTCGACTTCACCGGCTCGGCCGCCCAGCACCCCGGCAACCTCAACTGCCCGCTGTCGGTCACCCGCAGCGCCTGCCTGTTCGCCGTCCGCGTCCTCACCGATCCGGACATCCCGTCCAGCGCGGGCGCCCACCGGCCCGTGCGCGTGGTGGCGCCCGAGGGCTCGCTGCTGCACGCGCGGCCGCCGGCGGCGGTGGTCGGCGGAAACGTCGAGACGTCGAGCCGCGTCGCGGACCTGGTGCTGCGCGCCTTCGGCCGCGCGTGCGGCCAGGGCACGATGAACAACATCACGCTGGGCAACGAGCGCTTCACGTACTACGAGACGCTCGGCGGCGGCCAGGGCGGATGCGCCGACGCCGACGGGCCGTCGGGCGTGCACGTCGCGATGAGCAACACGCTCAACACCCCCGTCGAGGCGCTCGAGCGCACGTTCCCGCTGCGCGTGACCCGCTACGAGCTGCGCCGCGGGTCGGGCGGGGCGGGCGCGCGCCGCGGCGGCGACGGGGTCGTGCGGGAGGTCGAGGCGCTCGAGGAGATGACGTGGTCGCTCATCACCGAGCGCCGACGGCATCCGCCGCCGGGCGCGGCGGGCGGCGCGGACGGCGAGCGCGGACGCAACATCGTGGCGGGCGAGGAGGTCGCGTCGAAGGCGACGGGGACACTGCTCCCCGGCGAGCGGCTGCGCCTCGAGACGCCCGGCGGCGGCGGCCACGGCGCGTTCTAACCTTCGGCGCATGCGCGTCTCCTTCTGCGGCCTCGGGATCATGGGGTCCCGCATGGCGGCCAACCTCGCCCGGTCCGGTCACGAGCTGACGGTGTGGAACCGCACGGCCGCCAAGGCGGAGGCGTTCGCCGCCGAGCACGACGGCGTCCGGGTCGCCCGGACGCCCGCCGAGGCGGCCACGGGCGCCGAGGCCGTCGTCACGATGGTGGTCGACGGCGACCAGGTGGCGTCCGTGCTCGAGAGCGTGACCGAGCCGCTGTGCGTGGACATGTCGACGATCGGCCCCCGGCGGGCCAGGGAGCTGGCCCGGGGCCGGCGCTTCGTCGACGCCCCGGTGAGCGGGTCGGCGCCGAAGGCCGAAGACGGCACGCTGACGATCATGGCCGGCGGCTCGGAGGAGGACTTCGACGCCGCGCGTCCGCTCCTGGAGGCTATGGGCGAGCTGATCGTGCACGTCGGGCCGGTCGGCCAGGGCCAGGCCGTCAAGGTCATCGGCAACGCCGTCGCCGCCGCCAACGCCGCGACGCTCGCCCAGGCGCTGGTGGCCGCGTCCGGCGCAGGGCTGAACCTCGACTCGACGCTTAAGGTTCTCAACGCCAGCGCGGGCGCCTCGACCATGTCGCAGCTCAAGGGACGGCCGATGATCGAGCACGACTGGTCCGCGCTGTTCCGCCTCGAGCACATGCTCAAGGACGTCCGGCTCTGCCTCGAGGAGGCGCAGGAGGCGGGCGTCCCGTTCCCCGCCGCTGCCGACGCCCGCCAGCTTCTGGTCGGGGGCATGGGCCGCGGGCTGGGCGACGCCGACTTCGCGGCGATCCTCGAAGTCGTCGAGGGCCTCGCCGGCCGGAAGGCGGTTTAGCGGGAAATCCCTGTGGGGACTTGGAATTTCACCGATCGTTTGCAACGATGCGTGCACGATCCCGCGTCGTCTGCGTCACCGTTGACCAGGCTCTGAGCGGGACTTTTCTGCGTCTGAACTCCGACTCCCGGATCCCAACATGCCAATTGCCTTGAAGGAATGGGCGGTCACCGTCCGCGCGCTTGCCGAAGGCGAGCAGCTCGTGACGCTCCGCAAGGGCGGAATCCACGAGAGCGAGAAGCACTTTCGCCTCGAGCATGACCGCTTCTTTCTCTATCCGACGTTCGACCACCAGCGCGGCGACCTCGTGCGCGCATCGCATCAGCCCGAGCTCCGGCGCGCTCTCGAGGAGGGCGTGTGGCCCGAAGGCGAGGCGCCCGAGGACTCGATCTGGTTCGACGGCGGCATCGACCAGCCCGACCGCGTCCGCATCCGCGCCTGGGCGGAGGTCGCCGGCCACTTCACGGTCGAGGACCCGCGCTGCGTCGATGCGCTGTCGCCGTACTACGTCTGGACGCCGGACTACGCGGAGAAGCGGCTCGCCTGGAAGCGCCGCCATCCGCTCCAGGTGCTGCTGCTGCGCACGCACCGCATCCCCCGTCCGGTGACGGTGAAGGTCAAGGAGGACTACCTCGGCTGCCGCTCGTGGCTCCAGCTCCAGCGCGAGCTGCCGTTCGAGGGCACGCCGGTCCTGTCCGACAGCGAGTTCGAGCGCGCCTCCGAGGAGATCTGCTCGATCGTCGGCGGGCGCGAGCTCGCCCTGGCCTGATCGAACGCGAAGGGCCGGCAGGGGGCCGCTGATCCCGGTGCCGGGAGACCTGCACGCGTTCCTGCGCGGCGCACGGCGCGCGCTGTGCCTGGGCATCGGCGGCGGTGGAGACGTCGTGGGCGCGCTCGCCGTCGCGGACACGGTCGCCCGATTCGGCCCGGCCGCGATCGTCGGCGGGCTGACGTGGGAGCGGCGCGTCGTGGACCCGCTCCCGGGGCCCAGGACGATCGCCGAGCTGCGCGACGCCGAGCCGCTGAACCGCTCCGTCGCGCTCGCCCGCGCGCAGACCACGGGCCCGGGCGGCTTCACGTTCGCGGAGGCGTCGCTCGCCGGCTTCCTCGACGAGCCCGTCGTCCTGGTCGACCCGGGCGCCGGCCCGGCCGGCGTCGCGGCGGCGCTGGACGACGCCTGCGCCCGGCTGGACTGCGACCGCATCGCGCTGGTCGACGTCGGCGGCGACGTGCTGGCCCACGGCGACGAGCCGGGCCTCGGCAGCCCTCTCGCCGACGCGGTCCTGCTCGCCACCGCCGCCCACCTGCGCACGCCCGTGGTGGGCGTCGTGTGGGGCGCGGCCTGCGACGGCGAGCTCACGATCGAGGAGGTCCTCGATCGCATCGCCGCGCTCGCGGCCCACGGCGCGCTGGTCGGCACCTGGGGACTGCCACCCGACGGCGTCGACCGGCTCGAGGCCGCGGTCACCGCCGTGAACACCGAGGCCAGCGCGGCCGCGGTGGCCTGCGCGCGCGGCCGGCGCGGCACCGCCGCGATCCGCGGCGGCACGCGTACCGTCCCGCTCTCGCCGGTCGGCGGGCTGGCGTTCTTCTTCGACCCGCTCGCGGCCATGGGCTCGGCCGCCCCGCTGGCCGACGCGGTACGCGATGCGCCGTCGCTCGAGGCCGCCGAGAAGATCCTCGCCCGCATGGGGATCCGCACCGAGCTCGCCTACGAGCGCGAGCTGCGCCGCCGCGGGTAGGTTCGCGCGCCCCGACGGCGAAGTCCGCGGCGTGAGCGCGTGGATCGAGACCGGCTCGGCGCATTTCACGGCCCGTCACGCTGAGGAGGACGCCGTGCACGCCGAGGCCGTCCTCGCCCAGCTGGAGGAGCTGCGGGCGCGGCTGACGCGCCTGCTGCCGTCGCTGCCGGAGGACGTGGGGGTCGTCCTGCACGCGTCCGAGAGCCAGCTCGCAGTCGCCCGGCCGGCGCTTGGGCTGCGCAGGGCGCTCACCTCGCCCGCGTCACGGCGCTACCTCGCGGGCGCGCTGTCGGGCACCGATGTGCACGTCCTCACGCCGCCGCTGCTCGAGCACCGCGCCAGCGGCCTGGAGGAGTCCCGCGCGATGCTGCTGCGCACGCCGGGCCGCGCGAGGGGCTCGTGCCCGCCTTCCACGGCCGCTCGCTGACCCACACCGAGGGCACGTGGCGAGCGCACCTGGCCCGGATGGCGCAGGCCGCGCGCTAGCGGGCGGCTCAGAGCGTCGCGAGCAGCACGATCAGCGCGAGCACCACGAG
>JANJUA010000246.1 GCA_024710825.1 Solirubrobacteraceae bacterium | reverse complement strand
ACCACCAGTTGGCCAGCGCCTGCACGGAGCCCGACAGCATCTCGGCCACGATCTCGACGTCCTGGGTCCGGTGGCTGCGCTCCTCCGGGTCGGCCAGGATCAGCGAGACGATCGCGTCGGTCGCCTCGTGCTGGACGCGTTCGAGCACCTCCCCCAGCTCGGGGTCCGCGGCGTCGCGGAACAGGGCGCGCCACGCCTCCCGGCGCTCTTCGACGAAGCCGAGGAACGCGTCGACCCCGCCGCGCAGACGCTCCTCGGGCGGCCGCGGGACCGCGGCGGTGTCGCGCAGGAGGACGAACAGCTCGGTCGCCAGCTGCGTCGTGAGCGTCTCGTGCAGGTCGCGCTTGGAGCTGAAGTGCTCGTAGATCAGCGCCTTGGAGATGCCGGCGGCCGAGGCGATGTCGTCGATCGACGTGCCGTGGTAGCCGCGGGTCGCGAACGCCTCCATCGCGGCGTCGAGGATGCCCGCGCGGCGGTCGGCGGCGGACATGCGTATGCGGCGGGTCGGCCGGCTCACGAGGCTGTCCATGGTAAGAGTCGGCCGCAGATGGTGGACTTCGCGGCCGAGGGACTGCTCGACGGGCTGCACGGCGAGGCGCGCGCCGCGCGCCTGCGGCTGCTCGCGGCGCTCCACGCCGACGGGGTGGCGCTGGACGAGCTGCGGGCGGCCGTCGCCTCGGACACGCTGTTCCTCCTCCCCGCCGAGCGGCGGATCGGCGGGCCCGCGCGCCACACGCGCCGGGAGATCGCCGCGGAGACCGACCTGGACGTGGAGCTCCTCGACGAGCTGCGCCGCGCGCAGGGGCTCCCCACCGGCGACCACGACGAGCGCGACCTGACCGACGCCGATCTCGAGGCGGCCCGCATGGCCAGGATCTTCCTCGACGCCGGGCTCGAGCCCGAGGACATGATCGAGGTGGCGCGGATCCTCGGACGAGGCCTGTCGCAGGCGGCGGAGGTCATGCGGCGGATGACCCTGCGGCTCGTGGTGGAGCCGGACGCCGACGAGCACGAGCTGGCCGTGAGCTACGCGGACGTGGCCTCGCGGCTGGAGCCGCTCGCGGCGCCGATGCTCGGGCAGCTTCTCAACCTGCACCTGCGCCACGCGGTGCGCGCGGAGCTGCTGCGGGACGTCGTCTCGTCCGAGGCGCGCGACGTCGCCGTCGGCTTCGCCGACCTCGTCGGCTTCACCCGCGTGGGCGAGCGGGTGCCGCCCGAGGAGCTGGGCGCGATCGCCGCCCGGCTGGAGATCCTCGCCACGCAAGCGGTGACGCTCCCGACGCGGATGGTCAAGACGATCGGCGACGCGGTGATGCTCGTCTCGCCGGACGTCGACGCCCTCGTGGAGTCGCTGCTGGCGCTCGTCGAGGCCGCCGACGAGGAGGGCGAGCAGTTCCCGCAGCTGCGCGCGGGCATCGCCTGCGGACCGGCGCTGCCGAGGGCGGGCGACTGGTACGGGCGGCCGGTGAACCTCGCGAGCCGGGTGACGGGGATCGCCCGGCCGGGCACGGTGCTCGTCACCGAGACGGCCATGGACGCCTGCGAGGCCGACTGGCGCTGGTCGCGCGTGGGCGAGCGTCGCGTGCGCGGGGTGCGGGAGGCCGTGACGCTGTTCCGGGTCCGGCCCCCCGAGGCCTGAGCGTCAGCCGGCGATCGCCTCCATGACGTCCGCGGAGACGTCGAAGTTCGCGTGCACGGTGTCGACGTCGTCGTTGTCCTCGAGCGCGTCCAGCAGCTTGAGCACCTTGCGGGCGCCGTCCTCGTCGAGCTCGACGGACGTCTTCGGGCGCTGGGCGACCTCGGAGGACCGCACCTCGACGCCCGCCTCCTCGAGCGCCGCTCGGACCGCGGCGACGTCCGAGGGCTCGGTGAGCACCTCGAAGACGTCGTCGTCGGCGACGATGTCCTCCGCGCCCGCCTCGACGGCCGGCAGCAGGTCGTCCTCGCCGTAGCGCCCGCCGTCGACGACGATCGTGCCCTTCTTGTCGAAGAGGTAGGAGACCGAGCCCGGCTCGCCGAGGTTGCCGCCGTGCTTGGAGAAGACGTGGCGCATCTCGGCGCCGGTGCGGTTGCGGTTGTCGGTCACGGCCTCGACGAGCACCGCGACGCCGCCCGGGCCGTAGCCCTCGTACACGACGGTCTCGAGCGCGTCGGCGTCCGCGCCGGCGCCCGTGCCCTTCGCGATGGCGCGCTCGATGTTGTCCTTCGGCATCGAGGCGTCCTTCGCCTTCTGGACGGCCAGCCCGAGCGCCGGGTTGCCGTCAGGATCGCCGCCGCCCTCCTTGGCCGCGACCGTGATCGCGCGCGCGAGCTTCGTGAAGAGCTTGCCGCGCCGCGCGTCGACGATCGCCTTCTTGTGCTTGATCCCTGCCCATTTGCTGTGACCGGCCATGGCGCTAATCGTACGTGCGGTACCACTCGAGCGCGCGCCGCAGGCCCGTCTCCAGGTCGACGCGCGGGCGCCAGCCCGTCGTCTCGCGCAGCTTCGTGGAGTCGACGTACTGGCGGTCGATCTCGCCGGCGGGGGTGCCGGCGCCGCGGATGTCGGGGGCGACGTCCGTGCCCGCGAGGCGGCAGATGATGTCGACGACCTCGCGGACGCTGTGGGGTCGGTCGCCGCCGGCGTTGAACGCCTCGCCGCGGGCGGGGCCGTCCAGCGCGTCGGCGATCGCCAGGTACGCTGCGGCGGCGTCCTCGACGTAGAGGAAGTCGCGCTCGGGAGTCCCGTCGGAGCGGATCACCGGCGCGCGCCCGGCCAGCGCCGCGGCGATCGCCTCGGGGACGATGCGGCTGGGGTTGCGGTCGCCGCCGCCGTAGACGTTGGCGAGCCGCGTCACCGCGACCGGCAGCCCGTAGGTGTGGTGGTAGGAGCGGGCGATGAGGTCGGTGCAGGCCTTCGAGACGTCGTACGGGTAGGTCGCCCGGAGCGCCATGTCCTCCGTGTACGGCAGCTCCTCGTGGGCCCCGTAGGCCTTGTCGCTGGAGGCCACCACGGTGCGCGCGACCTGCTGCGTGCGGCACGCCTCGAGCAGCAGGTAGGTGCCGCGGACGTTCGACTCCCAGGTCGACAGGGGGCTGCGGGCGGCCGTGCCGACGATCGTCTGGGCGGCCAGGTGGAAGACGGTGTCGCACTCGTGCTCGCCGATGGCGCGGTCCGGCAGGCCGGGGTCGGTGAGGTCGCCGTGGACGACGGTCACGCGCCGCTCGATCCCTTCGACCTCGAGCAGCGCTCCCGGCACCTGGTCGCGCTTGAGGACCGTGACCCGATCGCCACGGTCCAGCAGCGCCTTGGTCAGCCAGCCGCCGAGCATCCCGTAGGCGCCGGTGACCAGCACCGAACGGCTCATCGCCGCCTCCTCCACAGTGCGGCGCCGCTCGCCCACAGGTCGTTGAGCGCGACGGCGTCCTTGTAGGTGTCCATGCACTTCCAGAAGCCGGTGTGGCGGAACGCGTGCAGCTCGCCCTCCGCAGCGAGCGCCTGGAGCGGCCCGCGCTCCAGGACGCTGTCGTCCTCCAGGAGGTCCAGCACGCCCCGCTCGAAGACGAAGAAGCCGCCGTTGACCCAGTCGCGGCTGTGGGGCTTCTCCTCGAAGCCGGTGACGCGGCCCTCTCGGGTCAGCTCGGTGATGCCGAACTGCAGCTCCGGCCGCACGACGGTCAT
>JANJUA010000221.1 GCA_024710825.1 Solirubrobacteraceae bacterium | reverse complement strand
CCTCCTCCGAGCGGCGGCGTGCCTCCGCCGCCCGCCGGGCGCGGTCCCCGGCGGCGGTCGCGCTCGCCGTCGCCGCGTCCAGGCGGCGGCGCAGCTCGTTGACCTCGCGGGCGAGCCGGGCCAGACGGGCGGTGTCGTCCTCCGGGTCGTCGGTCCCGAGATCGGGGGTCGGCAGCTCCACGAGGAGGTCCGGTCCGATCGCGACCGCGAACGCGGCGTCCTCGACGAGTCCCAGGTCCACCGCGAACGCTGCCCGCCACGGCAGCCCGCGCTCGTGCCCCGGCGCGACCGGCGCGACCGCCGGCTCGCACTCCAGGACGCGTCCGCCGCCCTCGACCCGCAGCCGCGCCGTCCCCGCTCCTCGGGGAGCGGCGCCGGTGAAGCGGCCCTCGAGCTCGAGCACCGCGACCGTCGCCGGGCCGGGCAGGACCCGGAACGCGAGCAGCTCGAAGCCGGCCTCGGTCACTCGCTCGCGTCGGGCCGCTCGACGCGCGGCAGCGGCTGCGTGCGGTCCGGATCCTCGGCCGCGACCTCGGCGTCGACGGGCTCGGCGTCGTCCTCCGTGCCTGCGCCCGACGCCCGCGGCGCCTTCCACAGGCCGCCCGGCTCGACGGGCGCCGTCGCGCCCCGCTCGCCGGCGCCGCCCGAGCCACCCGCGGAACCGGCAGCCGCTCCGCGGACCGACTCGCTCGGCCCGTGCGCTGAAGCGGCGCCCGCTCCGCCGCCCGACTCGCTCGTCGACGCGGTGCCGCGCCCCTGGCCACCCACGCCGTCGTCCTCGTCCGCGGCGCCGCGCGCATCCACCGCCGACGTGCGCCGCCGCCGCTCGCGAGCGGCGACGTCGATCGTCACCGAGATCCGCATGAGCGCCAGCACGACCCCGGTGACCATCAGGACCGCGCCGCCCAGCGCGATCCACGCGCCGACCTCACGCTCCGCGCCGCTGGCGGCGGGCGGCGGGTCGAGGAGCTGGGCGACCACCACGAGCGCCACGATCCCGGAGATCCACGCGAGCCGCCGCGTCGGCGGGGCGGTGCCCACCGTCTCGGCGAAGAGCACGACGAGCGCGCCGGCGGCGAGCGCCGCGAGCAGCCAGTCGGCGAGCTCGAAGGCGTCCCAGGCCGAGAGCCCCGGCGCGTACCAGTCCAAGAACAGGCTGACGAGCACGGCGACGGCGCCGATGGCCACCAGTCCGGTGCTGAGGTCGAAGTTGCGCCGCAAAGAGGCCTCCCGTGATCGGCTCAGTCGGTGGGGCCAGTGAACCACACGCGCGGGACGTCCCCGGCGCCTACTTGCGCACGACCTCCCCGGTGTCGGGGTCGACCGTCGCCTGCGCGGGCGCCTTGGCGACCTCGACGGTGAACGTCCCACCGGGCCGCCCGCCGCCCGTCGTGCGCGCCTTCGCCTTGCCGTGGAGCCCGGCGGCCACCGTGTAGGCAAGCTCGTGGGTGCCCGCCTCCACGGGCACGACCTCCCACGCGAACTCGCGCGCGTCGCCCGCCCGCAGAGGCCCCATCGCCCACGTCTGCACGTACGCGGTCTCGGAGTCCCTCGGCTGCCGCTTGACCACGTAGACGGGCCGGTTGGGGTCCGCCAGGCCGGGCTGCTCGCTGCGCCGGTAGAAGCCCGTGATGCTCACCGCGACGTTCGGCATGGTCTCCTCGCCCGCGTTGCGCACGCGGATGACGAGATCGGCGGGCTGCGAGAGCCGCTGCTCGCTGGGGAACCTCGCCTCGACCACCTCGACGTCGAACGTCGCGTTGGGCTCGCCCGCCACGTCGGCCCGCTCGCCGTCGCCGCCGCAGCCGATGCCGACCGCTGCCAGCGCGCAGCACGCGGTGAACGCAAGGACCCTCCTCACGGCGCGGCACGCTAGCAGTCGCCGCCGGCGTGGTGGCGCAGATGAACGTCGGCGGTTGGCGGTTGGCAGCGGTCCGACGACTTACATACGATCCGGCGCGGCCGGCGGAGGAGGCAGCGCCGTCGGTCCCTGGAATTCCGAGGAGGGTGGTGATGGTCCGAAGCGTCGCCGATCGAGCGTTCTCGCCTACGCGAGAGATGCTCGAAGAGGTTGGCGACATGATGATCCTGACGGGCAAGACCATCGTGTCGGCCGTCCGTCCGCCCTACCCGTACGGCGGCGAGTTCGTCTCTCAGTTCCTCTTCGCCCTGAAGCTGTGCTGGTTCCCGCTGCTCATCAGCACGGTCGCCTTCGGCTACGGCGCGCCCGGCCTCCAGGCCGGCAACTTCCTGGTGATCTTCGGCGCCATCGATCGCCTCGGCGGCTTCTTCGTGCTCGCGTCGATCCGCGAGTTCGCCCCGTTCGTCACCGCGACGGTGCTCGCGGGCGTGGCCGGCACCGCGATCACGGCCGACCTGGGGGCGCGGAAGGTCCGCGAGGAGCTCGACGCGCTTCAGGTGCTCGGCGTCGACCCCGTCAAGAACCTCGTGGTCCCGCGCTTCCTGGCGCTCATGCTCGTCACGGGGCTCTTCAACATCTACGCGCTGCTGTTCGGCATCTTCGGCGGCGTCCTCGCCACGCTGACGATGGGCGCCCCGCTCGGCCCGTTCTGGGCCACGTTCTTCACGAGCGCCTCCACCACGGACCTGTGGGGGTCGGTGCTGAAGACGACCCTCTTCGGCGCGATCATCGCGGTGGTCTGCTGTTACAAGGGGATGACCGCCTCCGGCGGCGCCGAGGGCGTGGGGCGCGCCGTGAACCAGGCCGTCGTGATCGCGTTCCTGGGCATCTTCGCCTTCAACTACGTCTTCACGCAGACGCTGCTCGCCACCCATCCCGAGATCCAGGTCATCCGGTAGGTCGCCGATGCGCGGATGGCTGGACGTCCCCCGAGACTGGCTCGCCACCTTCGGCGAGATGGCGAAGTTCTGGGGGCGCATACTGGGCCAGATCTTCGGCCTGCGGGTCTTCCGCTTCTTCGGCGAGACGCTGCGCCAGGCGGGGATCCTCATCCTCTCCTCGACGCTCGTGGTCTGGGGCCTGGTGTTCTTCATCGGCCTCCAATGCGGCATCGAGGGCGCCTACCTGCTGCGCGCCCAGGGCGCCCCCGCCTACGCGGGCGTGTTCACGGCCTGGTGCGACCTGCGCGAGCTCGTGCCCTACGTCTTCGGCTACATGATGGCGGCGAAGGTCGGCACGGGCATCGTCGCCGAGCTGGGGTCGATGCGCATCTCCGACGAGATCGACGCGCTTGAGGTGATGGGCATCGACTCGACCGTGTTCCTCTGCGCCACGCGCCTGCTCGCCGCCTGGATCGTGCTGCCGTTCGTCTACGTGTCGGCCGTGGGCGCCGGCTTCTTCGCCAGCTATCTGGCGGTGGTCGAGCAGATAGGCGAGGTGTCCAGCGGCGGCTACTTCCTGATCTTCTGGATGTTCCAGAACCCCCCCGACATGCTCTACAGCCTCATCAAGGGCATGTGCATGGCGACGATGGTGGTGCTGGTCGGGTGCTACTACGGGTACCACGCGTCGGGCGGGCCGGTGGGAGTGGGCACCGCGACGGCGAAGTCCATGGTGTTGAACCTCGTGCTCGTGAACCTGATCGGGATGCTCGGCACGCAGGTCTTCTGGGGACAGAACCCTCGAGCGCCGATAGGAGGATGAGCATGGCCGACGATCGAGACCAGGACCCGGCGACGGAGGAGACGTCCCGCGTGTCGGTGGTGCGCGAGCCGCGCGGCGTCGACGACGACGAGTTCCGCTGGCACACGGGCAGGCAGCGCCCGACCGGCGTGCAGGACGCCATCGAGTTCATCGACGTCCACAAGGCGTTCGGACGCAACAAGATCCTCCGCGGCCTGAACATGGGCATCCCCGAGGACAAGATCTCGATGATCCTCGGGCCCTCGGGCACCGGGAAGTCCGTCTGCATCAAGCACATGGTCGGGCTGCTGTATCCGGACGAGGGCGACGTCATCGTCCACGGCGAGTCGGTGCCGCACATGACCGACGACGAGCTGTTCGCGATGCGCAAGAAGTTCGGCGTGCTGTTCCAGGACGGCGCGCTGTTCGGTTCGATGAACCTCCTCGACAACGTCGCGTTCCCGCTGCGCCAGCACACCGACAAGGGCGAGGACGAGATCATGGAGATCGTCAATCGCCGGCTGCTGGAGGTCGGTCTGGCGGACGCCGGCGACAAGATGCCCAACGAGCTGTCCGGCGGCATGCGCAAGCGCGCCGGCTTCGCCCGGGCCCTGGTCCTGGACCCGGACATCGTCCTCTTCGACGAGCCCGACTCCGGGCTGGACCCCGTCCGCACCGCGCTGCTGTGCGAGCTCATCAAGGAGATCCACGAGGAGAACGGCGGCGCCTACGTGGTCATCACCCACGACATCATGAGCGCGCGCCGCGTCGCGGAGCACATCTCGGTGCTGTGGAAGGGGCGGATCGTCGAGTCCGGCCCGGCGGAGGAGCTGTTCAACTCCGAGAACGCGTTCGTGCGGCAGTTCCTCTCGGGCGAGTCGGCCGGCCCGCTCGGGATGGAGTGAATTGCCCGGCCAGCCGCTTAACGCGCGCTCAACCGGGAGCGCGTTGACTTCGCCGCCATCCGGCATGACCCCTCAGAGCGTCTCCGCATGACGATCGCCCGCGGCCTTGCCCTCGCGGCGCTCGTCGTCGCCATCGCGGTCGTGGCGGTCGTCCTGCTGCGCGACGGCGACGCGCACGAGTACGACCTCGTCTTCATCACCGCCGGCCAGCTCGTGCCCGACGACGACGTCCAGGTGGGCGGCCGGCGGATCGGCTCGATCAAGGAGATCACGCTCGACGACGACAACCTCGCGCGCGTCCGCGTGGAGATCGAGGACGCCTTCGCGCCGCTGCGGGAGGGCACCGAGGCGACGATCCGCATGACGTCGCTGTCGGGCGTGGCCAACCGCTACATCACGCTGACGATGGGGCCGAACAACGCACGGGCGCTGCCCGAGGGCTCCACGATCGGCGTCGAGCACACCACCACGCAGGTCGACCTCGACCAGCTCTTCGACACGTTCGATCCCGAGACGCGCAAGGGCCTCCAGGAGGTGATCCAGGGCTTCGCCACGCAGTACGACGACCAGGAGGCGGCGGCCAACGCGGCGGCCGAGTACTTCAACCCGGCGCTGTCGACGACCCGCCGCGTCGTCAACGAGCTCACGCGCGACCAGCAGGCGCTCGACGCGTTCCTCACCAACGGCGCGGCCGCGACGTCGGCGCTGTCGGAGCGCTCCGGCGCCATCACCGAACTCGTCTCGAACGCGACCGCCGCCGGCCAGGCGATCGCGGCCGAGCGCCGGTCGCTCTCGAACGCCCTCGGCCAGCTCCCGCTCACGCTGCGCCGCGCCAACACGACGTTCGTCAACCTACGCGCGACGATCGACGACCTCGACGTGCTCGTCGACGCATCCAAGCCGGCGACGAAGGAGCTCGCCCCCCTGATGCGGGAGCTGCGCCCGCTGATACGCGACGCGCGCCCCACGGTCGCCGACCTGCGCACGCTCATCCGCCGGCCCGGCGCCGACGACGACGCCACGGACCTCCTGCGCAAGACCCCGGAGCTCGATCGCATCGCCGGTCCCGCCTTCCGCGAGAGCGTCACCGCGCTGGACGACGCCACGCCCGTCCTGGAGTTCGCGCGGCCCTACATGCCCGACCTCGTCGGCACGCTGCGCAGCCTCGGCCAGAACACCGCCAACTACGACGCCAACGGCCACTACGCCCGCGTACAGCCGATGTTCGCGCCGTACACGTTCACCGAGACGCCGTCCGGCGGCCTGCTCACGCCTCGCGACCCGGGAGCGGCGGTCACCGGCTACTCGTCCGGCAAGGTCGCCCGCTGTCCGGGGTCCGCCAGCCAGGCGCCGGCGGACGGCTCCGCGCCCTGGCGCGACAGCGACGGCGAGCTCGACTGCGACCCGAGGCTGGTGCCGCCCGGGCCATGAAGCGGATCGCCGCCATCGTCGTCATCGTCGCCTGCGCGGCGGTCGTCGCGGTGCTCACCGTGGGCGCCTCCGGCTCCGACGACGGCGCCTACCGCGTCCGAGCGATCTTCGACTCGGCGTTCACCGTCATCCCGGGGGAGGACGTGAAGGTCGCCGGGGTGAAGGTCGGCGTGGTGGAGGCGATGGACGTCACGCCCGACAAGAAGGCGGCGGTCGTCCTGAGGATCGACAAGCCGGGCTTCGGCGACTTCCGCCGGGACGCGAGCTGCATCATCCGCCCGCAGTCGCTGATCGGCGAGAAGTTCGTGGAGTGCACGCCCACCCAGCCGCGCGAGCCGGGCGAGGAGCCGCCCCCGCCGCTGGAGGTGATCGAGGAGGGCGACGGCGAGGGCCAGCGCCTGCTGCCGGTGGGCAACACGAAGCGCAACGTCGACCTCGACCTGATCAACAACATCATGCGGCTGCCGGAGCGCCAGCGCTTCCGGATCATCCTCAACGAGCTCGGCGCCGGCCTGGCCGGGCGGGGGGAGGACCTCAACGAGGTGATCCGGCGGGCGAACCCGGCGTTGATCGAGCTCGACAAGGTGCTCGCGATCCTCGCGGAGCAGAATCGGGTCCTCGCCGACCTGGCGCGCGACTCCGCCGCCGTCCTCGAGCCGCTGGCCGAGCGCCGGGCGGACGTCGCCGGGTTCGTCGAGAACGCGCGCGACGTCTCCCAGGCGACCGCCGAGCGCCGCGGGCAGCTCGAGGCCAACTTCGAGCGCCTGCCGGCCTTCCTCGAGCAGCTGCGGCCCACACTCGAGCGCCTCGGCGGGCTCTCCGACGAGATGACGCCGGTGATGCGAGACCTCGGCGCGCAGGCCGACGACGTCAACCGCCTGGTGGAGGCGCTGGGGCCGCTGGCCGAGGCGTCGCGCCCCGGCTTCGAGGCGCTGGGCGAGGCCGCGGTGGTCGGCGAGGAGGCGATGCGCGACATCCGGCCCATAACGCGCGACGTCGACACGCTGGCCGCCTCGGCGGCGCCGCTCGCGGCCGACCTGGACGCGCTGCTGACCAGCTTCCGCGACACGGGCGGCATCGAGCGGCTGATGGACTACTTCTTCTTCCAGATGGCCGCCATCAACGGGTTCGACGCGGGCGGGCACTACATGCGCGCGCACCTGCTGATCAACACGTGCTCCACGTTCGCGACCCAGCCGTTCGACGGCTGCCTCGCGCGCTTCAACCCCGGTCGGGTCACCGCCACGCGCGCCGCGTCGGGGTCCGACGACGGCACCTCGATCTACAACCAGCGCATGAAGGCGATCCTCGGCGGGATGTCGCTCGAGGAGGCGCTGCGACGCTGGCCCGAGCCGGGCGCGGAGGGCACGGACGCCGAGCGCCCCGAGGTCGAGCGGATCGCGGTGGCGGCCGAGGAGCCCGAGCGGCGCGAGAGCTCGCGGACGGCGCCGCTGAAGCTGCCCGCCGCGGTCCTGCCCGGCGGCGGCGACGCGGACGAGCCCGCGGCCAAGGAGACCGAGGTACGGTCGGAGGACGCGACCGGCCGCCTGCTCGACTACCTCCTGGGGGACGGCTCGTGAGGCGGAGCTCCACCTCGATCGCGGCGAACCCGATGCTCATCGGCGCGGTAACGACGCTCGTCGTCATCGTCGCCGTCTTCCTGGCCTACAACGCCAACAACGGGCTGCCGTTCGTCCCGACCTACACGATCGACGTCAACGTGAAGAACGCCGCGGCGCTCGTCGTCGGCAACGAGGTGCGCGTCGGGGGGACCCGCGTCGGCACGATCAGCGCGATCGACCCCGAGCGCACGCCGGACGGCGAGTACTACGCGCGCTTGCGGCTCAAGCTCGAGACGACGATCGAGCCGCTGCCCAAGGACTCGACGTTCCAGATCCGGCCACGGTCGGCGCTCGGCCTGAAGTACCTGCAGATCACGACCGGCAGCTCGGAGGAGGGCTTCCCCGACGGCGCGACGGTGCCGATCGCCAACGCCACGCCGGACCCGGTCGAGATCGACCAGGTCCTCAACATGTTCGACTCCAAGACGCGGCAGGCGTCGCAGGTGAACCTCAACGAGTTCGGCAGCGCGCTGGCCGGCCGCGGCGCCGACCTCAACACCGCGATCGACGAGTTCAACCCGCTGCTGGCGAACCTCGTGCCGGTGATGGCGAACCTGTCGGACCCCGGTACGCGCCTGGCGCGGCTCGTCCAGTCGCTGGCGCGGTCGGCGGCGATCGTCGCCCCGGCGGCGGCCACGCAGGCAGCGCTGTTTGCGAACCTCAACCGCACGTTCGGCGCGCTCGCCGGGGTCACCGACGACATCCAGGCGTCGATCGAGGGCGGTCCCTCGGCGCTCGACGCCGCGATCGAGGACTTCCCGCGCCAGCGGCGGTTCCTCGCCAACTCGGAGGGCCTGTTCCGCGAGCTGCGCCCCGGCGTGCGCGCGTTGCGCACGGCCGCGCCGGACCTCGCCGCCGCCTTCGAGGACGGCACCCGCTCGATGCGGCGCTCGGTTGCGCTCAGCCGGCGCCTGGAGCCGACCTTCCGCGCGCTGGTGACCTTCGCCGAGGACCCGTCGACGTCGCTCGGCATCCAGGACCTCCAGACGACCTCCGACATCCTGCGCCCGACGATCGCGCACCTCACGCCGGCGCAGACGGTGTGCAACTACCTGTCGCTGTTCTTCCGCAACGTGTCCGGGATGCTGTCGGAGGGCGACAAGCTCGGCACCTGGCAGCGCTTCATGGTCATCATCCCGCCGGACGGGCCCAACAACGAGGGCGGCCCCGCCTCCGCGCCCGCCGCCGGTCCCGGCCGCGACAACTTCCTGCACTCCAACCCGTACCCCAACACGGCGTCGCCGGGCCAGCCCCGCGAGTGCGAGGCCGGCAACGAGGACTACCTGCCGCGACAGGTCGTCATCGGCAACCCTCCGGGGAAGCAGTCCGTCGAGACCGACAAGACCGAGCGGAGCCTGGGCCGGTAGATGGCGCTCCTCGGACGCACCGATCCCGACGCTCCGCGCATCCCGCGCAAGGACCGGCGCGGCATGAGCCCGGTCCTGGCGGGCGTGATCCTGCTCGTGCTGATCTGCATCGGGGTCTTCTTCGGCTTCACCAAGAAGGTCCCGTTCACCCACGGCTTCCGCATGCAGGCGGTGTTCGAGAACGCGAACTCGGTGCGGCCGAGGTCGCCGGTGCGGATCGCCGGCGTCAACGTCGGCACGGTCACCAAGATCGAGCGCTGGAAGGACACCAACGCCGCGGTGGTGACCTTCGAGCTCGACGACGCGGCGCTGCCGATCCACAAGGACGCGACCGCGAAGATCCGCCCGCGCATCTTCCTCGAGGGCAACTTCTTCGTCGACCTCCAGCCGGGCACGCCGAGCGCGCCCACGATCTCCGACGGCGACACGATCCCGATGACGCAGACCTCGGCGCCGGTGCAGATCGGCGACGTGCTCACCGCTCTCCAGGCCGACACGCGCCAATCGCTGCGCGACCTGCTGCAGGGCTTCGGCGGCGCGCTCACCGAGCAGCCCACCGCGGCGGACGACGACCAGGCCGACCCCGACGCGCGCGGCGAGACGGCGGCCCAGTCGCTCAACGACAACTTCGACTACGCGGCGTCGGCGCTGCGCGGCACGGCCATCGTCAACGAGGCGTTCCTCGGTCTGGAGCCGAACGACCTCGGCGGGATCGTCGACAGCCTGGCCAAGGTCACGGGCGCGCTGGCGCGCAACGAGCGCCAGCTCCAGGACTTCGTAACGAACTTCGCCGCCACGATGGACATCTTCGCCGACGAGTCCGCGAACCTCCGGGCGTCGATCCGGGAGCTCGACCCGACGCTGACGCAGGCCAACCGGACGCTGGCGAGCCTCAACGAGGCGTTCCCGCCGACGCGCGCGTTCGCTCGCGAGATCCTGCCGGGGGTCCGCGAGAGCGCCGAGACGATCGACGCGAGCTTCCCGTGGATCGAGCAGATGCGCGGGCTCCTGGCGCCCGACGAGCTCCAGGGCGTCGCCCGCGAGTTGAGCCCGGCGATGCGCGACCTGGCGACGACCATCGACGGGTCCGTCTCGCTGCTGCGCGAGCAGAGCCTCGCGGCCCGGTGCTTCTCGAAGGTGATCCTGCCGACCGGCGACGTCGTCATCGACGAGGGCGACCTGAGCTCGGGCAAGGAGAACTACAAGGAGCTCTGGTACACGCTCGTCGGCCTCGCCGGGGAGGGCCAGAACTTCGACGGCAACGGCGGCTACGTGCGCTTCCAGCCGGCCAGCGGCAACCACACGATCACCACGGGGCCGACCGCCTTCTCGGGCGAGCGCCTCTCCGGCCGCACCGACCGGGCGCCGCTCGGCACGCGCCCCGCCTATCCCGGCAAGCGCCCGCCGTACCGGCCGGACGTCCCGTGCCACACCCAGCAGCTCCCGGACCTCAACGGCGCGGCGACGGGGCGGCCCGACGCCGCCATCGAGGAGCGGGCGCCCACGCTCGGCAGCACCGCGCCGAAGGACGACCTCGGCGACGACACGGGCGCCGCCGGCGCCCTGACGCCTCAGCCCGCGGCCGCCGCGTCGCCGGCGACCCGGTCGAAGGTCGACGACCGCGACGTGGCCGGGGAGCTCCTGGACCGGCTCAACCCCTTCCGGGCGGGCGGCTCGTGAAGCGCGCGATCAGGACCCACCTGCGGGACTTCGCGGCGCTCGTCGGGCTGCTCGTGATCGCCCTGGGCGTGGGCGGCTACATCCTGTCCAACCAGCGCCTCTACCTGCCGAGCTGGGTGCCGATCGTGGGGTCGGACTTCGTCGACCGCAAGGTCGAGCTGTCGACCGCGCAGTCGATCACGCCGGGGCAGGGGCAGGAGATCGGCATCGCCGGCGTGAAGGTCGGCGAGGTCGGCAAGGTCGAGCTCGTCAACGGCCGTGCGCTCGTCACGATGAAGGTGCAGCGCGAGCACGCGCGGTTCTACCGCGACGCCAGCGCGTTGGTGCGGCCGAAGACCGGGCTCAACGACATGACGATCCAGATCGACCCGGGCACGCCCGAGGCGGGCGAGGCGCCGGACGACTGGACCATCCCCGTCAGCCAGAGCGCGCCGAACGTCAACCCGGACGAGATCCTCGCCTCGCTGGACGCCGACACGCGCGACTACCTCCAGCTGCTGCTCGGCGGGGCGGCCGAGGGGCTCGAGGGCCGGCAGACGGACCTCGCGCGCACGTTCCGGCGCTTCGAGCCGACGAGCCGCGACGTCGAGCGGATCACGAAGCTCCTCGCGCAGCGCAGAGACAGCATCGAGAGGTCGATCGGCAGCTTCCGGGCGCTGACCGAGGCGGTGGCCGAGAAGGACGACCAGCTCGCGCAGCTCGTCGACTCCTCCAACGCGGTGTTCCAGGCGTTCGTCAACCAGGACCGGTCCCTGCGCTCCACGCTCCGGCAGCTCCCGGAGACCCTGGAGGTCGCGCAGACGAGCCTCGCGAAGACGGACCGCCTGGCGCGGGCGATGGGGCCGACGCTCGAGAGCCTGCGGCCCGCCGCCCGGGCGCTCGGGCCGACGCAGGAGGCGCTGCGGCCGTTCCTGCGCGAGTCGACGCCGATCGTCCGCGACGAGATCCGCCCGTTCGCGCGCGAGTCGCTGCCCACCGCCCGCGTGCTGCGCCCGGCGGCGAAGAACCTGGCGACGCTCACGCCCGACCTCGCGGACGCGTTCGTGGCGATCAACGAGCTGGTCAACACGCTCGCCTACAACCCGCCGGGCAAGGAGGAGGGCTACCTCTTCTGGGCGTCGTGGCTCAACCACGCCGGGGCGACGCTGTTCCAGACCGAGGACGCCCACGGCCCGGTCCGCAAGGGCGTGCTCGTCGCGTCCTGCTCGACGCTCACGACCCTGCCGCAGCTGACGGTCGCCAACCCGTCGCTCAACGTGCTCGTGCAGCTCACGAACCTCGTCACCCCCAGCCGCGCCTGCGCGGGCGAGGCGGGCCAGGGCACGGCGACGACGGGGGAGGCGGGCGGCTGATGCAGAAGCAGGCTCCGACCCTCGGCCGGCTGCTGGTCATGGTGACGTTCGCGCTGTCGTGCTTCGGCCTGCTGGCGTTCCTGTGGCTCTCGTTCGGCGGCTCGACCCCGCTGCAGCCGAAGGGCTACCGCTTCGAGACGTCGTTCGGCGAGGCCACGCAGCTGGCCACGGAGGCGGACGTCCGCATCTCCGGCGTGTCGGTCGGCAAGGTCAAGGAGATCGAGACGACGCCCGAGGGCCGCTCGCGCACCGTGATCGAGCTCGACACCGAGTACGCGCCGATCCCCAGGGACACGAAGGCGATCCTCCGGCAGAAGACCCTGCTCGGCGAGACCTACGTCGAGCTCACGCCGGGCGACCCGTCGGGCGGCTACATCGCCGAGAACGGCACGCTGCCGGCCGGACAGGTGTCGCCCACGGTCGAGCTGGACGAGATCTTCAGCGCCTTCGACCAGAAGACGCGCGACGCGTTCCAGACGTGGATGCAGTCGCAGGCCGGCGCGCTCGACGGGCGCGGTCAGGACATCAACGACGCGCTGGGCAACCTGGCCCCGTTCGCCATCGACACCAACGTGCTGCTGCGGATCCTCGAGTCGCAGCAGAGCGACGTGCGCCGCCTCGTCAACGGCACCGGCGACGTGTTCTCCGCGCTGACGGCGCGCGACGACCAGCTCCGTCGGCTCATCGAGAGCTCCAACGCGGTCTTCGAGACCACGGCGCAGCGCGACCGGGAGCTCCAGGACTTCTTCCGCGCGCTGCCGACGTTCGAGCGCGAGTCCGAGGAGACGGTCCGGCGGGTCACTGCGTTCGCCGAGAACGCCGACCCGCTCGTCGACCAGCTGCGGCCCGCGGCGCGCGAGCTGTCGCCCACGCTCCAGGAGCTCGAGGGCCTCGCGCCCGACCTGCGAGCGCTGTTCCGCGACCTCGACCCGCTCATCGACGCCTCCGCCGAGGGCCTGCCCGCGGTGCAGGGCTTCCTCGAGAAGTTCGCGCCGTTCCTGGGCGAGCTCGACCCGGCGCTGCGACAGCTCAACCCGA
Organism: Solirubrobacteraceae bacterium; assembly: GCA_024710825.1. Taxonomy (GTDB): domain Bacteria; phylum Actinomycetota; class Thermoleophilia; order Solirubrobacterales; family Solirubrobacteraceae; genus Capillimicrobium. Next base: position 3,375 of record JANJUA010000221.1, on the reverse strand, counting down.
TGTTGAGCTTCCTCGGGGAGTACGACCGCGAGCTCACCGCCTTCTTCGCGAACGTCACGGCGGCGACCCAGGCGCGGCTGACCACGGGCGACGAGCAGATCCGCTACCTGCGGACGATCAACCCGCTGAACCCGGAGGTGCTCGCGCTGTATCCGGAGCGGATCGGCTCCAACCGCCCGAACCCCTACCAGATGCCGGGCGCGTTCGCGAAGCTCGCCCAGGGGCTGCTCTCCTACGAGACGCGCCAGTGCGGTCGGGGCAACCCGACGCTGCTCAACACGGGCGAGCTGCTCGGCGCGGTGGGCGGGATGACGAACGCCCTGACGCCGCTGCTGCCGCCGTCGCTGGCCAACCTCACGCGCGAGCAGGTCGTCCCCCTGGTCGAGCAGCTGAACACCTACATCACGCCCGAGCTGCAGGAGGAGGTGTTCCGGTTCGCCTACGGCGGGACGACCGACATCATCGCTCCGGGGTGCAAGCAGCAGGGCAAGTACGCGACCCGCGGCGGGACGACCCAGTTCCCGCAGGTGACCGCCGCGCCGAACGGCCACACGACGGGCGCCAAGCGGAGCGGCTGAGCCGGTCCGCGAGCTACCGTTCACGGCGTGAAGGGGAGTCGGCTGGAGCGCCTGGCGGCCTGGGTCGCGCGCCGCCCGGTGCCGGTGCTCGGCGCGGTCGTGCTGCTGGCGCTCGGCGCCGCCGCTCTGGCCGCCGCGACGCTCAAGCCGTCCAGCGGGGCCGACACGCTCGTCGGGCGCTCCAGCGACGCCTGGCAGGCGTCGGAGCGCTACCACGAGCGCTTCGGCGACGACGCCGTGTACGTGCTCTTGCGCGAGGATCTGACCGAGCTCGTCCTCGGCGAGGATCTCCAGCGGGTGCTCGGGCTCGAGGGCTGCCTCTCGGGCAACGCGCCGGCCGGCGCCGAGCCGCCGGGCGGCCCGGACGGGCCGTGCGGGCGCCTGGCGCGGACGAAGCCGGTCCAGGTCGTCTATGGCCCCGGCACGTTCGTCAACGAGTCGGTCCGCCAGATCTCCGAGGAGCTGTCGGCGCAGTCGGCGGCGAAGTCCCGCGAGGCCGAGCGGGCGGCCGAGGCGGCCTACGAGGTGGCGCGGCGCAAGGGCTTCTCGGAGGCTCGGTCCAAGCGCTATGCGCGGCAAGCGCGCGAGCTGGTCGGCGCCGAGTTCACCCGCGACGTCCTCGAGCTGGCGCTCCGCTACGGGCTGAGATCGGCTCCGCGGCTCGACGACGCGGCGTTCGTCTCCACGCTCGTCTTCGAGGAGGGAGGCACGCCGAAGCCGCGCTTCGCCTACCTGTTCCCCCGTGAGGACGCGGCGCTCGTCCAGGTGCGCCTGAAGCCCGGTCTCGACGACGAGCAGCGCGGCGAGGCGATCGGGCTGATCCGCTCGGCGGTCGCGATGGCGCAGTGGAAGCTGACCGGTGGCGGCAGCTACGTCGTCACGGGCGCCCCGGTGGTGCTCAACGACCTCGGCGACGCGATCTCGGAGTCCCTGCTCGTGCTGCTCGTAGCGGCGCTGCTCGTCATGGGGGCGACGCTGGCGCTGGTGTTCCGCGTGCGCCTGCGGCTGCTGCCGCTGGCGGTCGCGCTGTGCGCGGCGGCGCTGACGTTCGGCGGCCTGGCGCTCGCCGGGCTGCCCCTGACGATGGCGTCGATCGGCGTGCTTCCGGTGCTCATCGGGCTGGCGGTCGACTACGCGATCCAGTTCCAGTCGCGGACGCGAGAGGAGGGCTCGCCGGTGCGGGCGGCGCGGCTCGGCGGCCCGACGATCGTCACCGCGGGCACGGCCACGGCCGCGGGGTTCCTCGTCCTCGCGCTCTCGCCGGTGCCGATGGTGCGGCAGTTCGGGCTGCTGCTCGTCGCCGGCATCGCGCTCGCGCTGCTCTGCACGTTGGCCGCGGGGGTGGCGGCGCTGACGCTCGCCGGGCGCCGCGGCGTAGCCGCGTCGGGGCCGCTGGGCGCGATCGGCTCCGCCACGCGGGGCGCGGAGGAGCTGCTGGCGGGCAATCCCGTGGCCCGGCGGCTGCGGGCCGGTACGGCGCGGGCGACGGCCGCCGTCGTGGCGCTGGCCCTGGGCCGCTGGCGGCGGGTGCTCGTCGCCGGCCTCCTGCTGGCGGCGATCGGCTGGGCGCTGGGCACCCGCACCGAGGTGCAGTCGGACGTCACGAAGCTCGTGCCGCAGAGCCTCGCCGCGCTCGGCGATCTGGAGGCGCTTCAGGCGTCGACCGGCGTGGGCGGCGAGATCGACGTCATGGTCACGGCCGATGACCTGTCCGACCCGGCGATCATCACCTGGATGGCCGAGTACCAGGAGCGGCTGCTGCGGCGCTACGGCTACGGCGACGACCGAGCGTGCGGCGAGGCGACGCTGTGCCCGGCCTTCTCGCTGCCGGACCTCTTCCGGACCGACGGCGGCGACGTCCCCGAGCAGGCGGACGTGCGCGCGCTGCTCGACGCGGTCCCGCCGTACTTCTCGCAGGCGGTCATCACGCCCGACCGTCGCGCGGCGACGTTGGCGTTCGGCCTCCGGCTGATGCCGCTGGACGAGCAGCAGGAGGTGATCGAGACCATGCGCCGCGAGCTCGACCCGCCGGAGGGCGTGACCGCGGAGCTGGCGGGGCTGCCGGTCCTGGCCGCGGAGGCCAACGCGCAGGTCTCCTCGCCGTGGCGGCGCGTGGCGTTGCTGCTCGCGGGGCTAGCGGCCGTGACGGTGGTGCTGCTGGCGGCCTTCCGGTCGGCGTCGCGGGCGCTCGTGCCGCTGGTGCCGATCGTGCTGGCGACGGGCTGGTCGGCGCTCGTGCTGTTCGCGCTGCGGGTGGAGCTGAACCCGATGTCGGTCACGCTCGGGGCGCTGGTGGTGGCGATCTCGACCGAGTTCAGCGTGCTGCTGGCCGAGCGCTACCGGCAGGAGCGCGCGGCCGGGCACGCCGAGCGGGCGGCGCTCGAGCGCACGTACCGGTCGACGGGGGCGGCGGTGCTGGCGTCCGCGACGACGGCGATCGCGGGCTTCGCGGTGCTGGTGGTCTCGGAGATCCAGATGCTGCGGGACTTCGGGTGGGTGACGGTGGTCGACCTGACGGTCTCGCTCCTGGGCGTGCTGATCGTGCTGCCGGCGGTGCTGGTGGCGGCCGACCGGGGGGAGCTGCGATGGCCGCGCCTCTCGCGCGCACGACCGCGGCCGGGTGAGGCGTGAGCGGGCGGCTGGACTTCCCGCCGGACGGAGAGGAGGGCGAGCGCGGCGCTGCGAGCCCGCCCGACCCCGCGCCGGCGTCCGGCTCCGCGGTGCCGCGCGAGTCCGCGCGACCGTCCGGCTCCGCGGCGCGGCGCCCCTACGAGGGGCAGCGCGATCCCGCGCGGCC
>JANJUA010000204.1 GCA_024710825.1 Solirubrobacteraceae bacterium | reverse complement strand
GCGAGCGATTCGCAGCTTGGTGCCGTCGGGTAGTTCGAGCTCGACGCCCTTGGGGATCGAGGAGGACCTCGGTACCCGCAACGTTCCGCCTGCGCCGAGGCGGCGGCCGGGGATGCCCAGACTCGCAAGCTGCGCCTCGCCGAGCTCGTTGCCGCGGCCGTCGCGCACCGACGCGAACTCCAGGCAGGTGTCGCTCTCGACGACGCTGAAGCGGATCTGCTGGACGTCCTGCTGCTCGTCGCGTGTCGCCCATGAGCCACAGCACCACTCCTCGACCCAGCTCACGCTCTGGACCTCGAGCAGATAGTCGCCGAGCGCATCGACGCTGATCGGCTCGCACTCCGGGGCGGAGATGGTGCCGATGTAGCCTTGGCCGCCGCCACTCAGCGCGGCGGCAGACGACGAGATCGCGACCGTGTCGCCGTCCTGCGGCGGGATGTTGGGATAGTCGCTTCGCTGCGACGCGCAGGCCGGCGACTCGATCGCCGTGCCGCGCGGGTACTGCTCCCCGTCCTGGGGCACGACGGCCTGCGCCGTCGAAGTCAGCGTGACCAGGCTCGCCATCGCGAGCACCGCCAACGTGACCCTTCGCATCCGTGCCTCACCTCGTCGATCGATTCGGGCGCGAGCTTAGATCATCGATGACCGGGATCCGCGCCGCCCGGCGCGCCCCTACGGCACGTTCATCGCGACGTACTTCGTCTCGAGGTACTCCTCGATGCCCTCGGGGCCGCCCTCGCGGCCGAAGCCGGACGCCTTGACCCCGCCGAACGGCGCGCCCGCGTTGGAGACGATGCCCTGGTTGAGGCCGATCATCCCCGTGTCCAGCGCCTCGATGACCCGGAACGCCCGGTTGAGGTCGCGCGAGAAGACGTACGCGACGAGGCCGTACTCGGTGTCGTTGGCCGCGGCGATCGCCTCGTCCTCGGACCGGAAGCCCCTCACCGGCGCCACCGGGCCGAAGATCTCCTCGCCGAGCAGGCGCGCGCCCGGGTCGATGTCCGACAGGACCGTCGGCCGGTAGAAGTAGCCGGCGCCGTCGACGCGCTCGCCGCCGACCAGCACCTTCGCGCCCCGGCCGACGGCGTCGTCGACGAGCTCTGAGACCTTGCTGCGCTGGGCCTCGTCGATCAGCGGCCCGACCCTCACGCCGTCCTCGGTGCCGCGCCCCACCTTCAGGCCGCCGATCGCCGCCGCCAGCTTCTGCGCGAACTCCTCCGCCACCGACTCGGCCACGTGGAAGCGGTTCGCGCTCGTGCACGCCTCCCCGCCGTTGCGCATCTTCGCCAGCAGCGCCCCCTCCACCGCCAGGTCGAGGTCGGCGTCCTCGAAGACCAGGAACGGCGCGTTGCCGCCCAGCTCCATCGAGACGCGCAGCACCTGCTGCGCCGACTGCTCGATCAGCGTCCTGCCGACCTCCGTCGAGCCGGTGAACGACAGCTTGCGCGTCCGCGGGTCGCGGATCAGCGGCTCCATCACGGCGCCCGACGACGACGCGGTCAGCACGTTGACCACCCCGGCCGGCAGGCCCGCGTCCTCGAGGATCCGCGCCAGCATCAGCATCGACAGCGGGGTCTGCTTGGCCGGCTTGACCACGCACGTGCAGCCCGCCGCGATCGCCGGGCCGATCTTGCGCGTACCCATCGCCAGCGGGAAGTTCCACGGCGTGATGAACAGGCACGGCCCGACGGGCTGGCGCATCGTGAGCACCCGCCCGGAGCCCGCCTCGTTGACCGTGAAGCGACCGTTGATGCGCACCGCCTCCTCCGCGTACCAACGGAAGAAGTTCGCCCCGTAGGCGATCTCGCCGTGCGACTCGGCGATCGGCTTGCCCATCTCCATCGTCATCAGCAGCGCCAGGTCGTCGGCGCGCTCCATGATCAGGTCGTACGCGCGGCGCAGGATGTCGCCGCGCTCCCGCGGCGCCATCTGGCGGAACGTCGCGAACGCCTCGTCGGCCGCTCCCAGTGCGGCGAGCGCGTCGTCGACCTGCCCGTCGGCGACCTCGCACAGCGCCTCCCCGGTGGCCGGGTCCTCGACCTCCAGCGTCCCCCCGCCGGAGGCGTCGCGCCACTCGCCGGCGATGAACAGCTGCTTGGGGACGGCGGCGAGGACCGCCGCTTCGGTGGAGGAGGCCATGGCGCGACGTTACCGCGTCACGTCGCGACCGTCTCCTCTCCCAGCTCCTCCGAGATCGCGACGTCGATGGAGTAGTCGATCGGCAGGACGATCACCGAGGGCACGTCGAGCGTCAGCGCATGGCGCAGCCGGCGGCCGAAGTCGTCGACCGCGGCGCAGCGCCAGGCGGGGATGCCGAACGCCTCGGCGAGCCTGACGAAGTCGGGGTTGGCGAAATCGGTGCCGAAGTGGCGCCCGAACCGCTTGTCCTGCTTCCAGACGATCGAGCCGAACTGCCGGTTCTCCCAGATGACGTTGACGACCGGGGTGCGCAGGCGCGTCGCGGTCTCGAGCTCCTGGAAGTTCATGAGCGCCCCGCCGTCACCGTTGACGGTCACGACGTTGCGCTCCGGGTGCACGAGCTTCGCCGCGATGCCCGACGGGATCGCGAAGCCCATGCCGGCCAGCCCGTTGGCGATGATCACCGTGTTCGGCTCGTGCGCCGGGAACATGCGGCCGATCCACAGCTTGTGGAGGCCCACGTCGGAGACGAGGATGTCGTCACGCCCCAGCGCCTGCCGGATCTCCCACAGCGCCCTGGGCGGCTGCATGGGGAACGCGTCGTCATCCTTGGCGGCCTCCAGGCGTCCGAGCACCACCTCGCGCAGGCGGCAGGAGCCCGAGTCGAACGTCACCCCCCGGCACTCCTCGGCCAGCCGCGTCAGCACGTGGTGCAGGTCGCCGATCAGCTCCACCTCGGGGGTGAAGCGCGCGTCGATCTCCGCCGGCTGGGAGTCGACGACGACGATGCGCTTGGCGCGTCCCCGGTTCCAGTGCTTCGGGGCGTGCTCGACGAGGTCGTAGCCGGCGGCGATCACGACGTCGGCCTCCTCGAAGCCGGCCATCGCGTAGTCGCGCGCCTGGAGCCCGACGGTCCCGAGCGCCCGCGGGTCGGCGTGGTCCATGACGCCCTTGCCCATGAACGTCTCCGCCACCGGGATGCCCGTCGCGCGCGACAGCTCGCGCAGCGCGGGCGCGGCGCCCGCCCGGATGACGCCGTTGCCGGCGAGCACGATCGGGCTGCCGGCGGAGCGGATCACGTCGGCCGCCCGGCGCAGCTCGCGCTCGCCCGGCTCCGGCTGGACGGGCGCCCGGCGCGGCAACGGCCGCGCGTCGACCTCCGCTTCCATGACGTCCTCGGGCAGCTCGATGTGCGTCGAGCCCGGCTTCTCGGACTCGGCGATCTTGAACGCCTTGCGCACGACCTCCGGGACGATGTCGGGCGACATCAGCCGCGCGTTCCACTTCGTGATCGGCCGCAGCACCGCCACCAGGTCGATGTACTGGTGCGACTCCTTGTGCATCCGCTCCAGGTCGCCCTGGCCGGTCAGGGCGACCAGCGGCGCCCGATCGAGGTAGGCGTCGGCGACCGCGGTGACGAGGTTCGTGGCGCCCGGGCCGAGGGTGCCGAGGCAGACGCCGGCACGCCCCGTCAGCCTCCCTACCATGTCCGCCATGTAGGCGCCGCCCTGCTCGTGTCGAACGGGGACGAAGGCGATCGAGGAGTCGGCCCGGGACTCGTTGAGGTCGAGGGTCTCCTCTCCGGGGATCCCGAACACGTGACGAACGCCCTCCGACTCCAGGCACTCGACGAACAGGTCCGAGGCGCGAAGCTTGCTCACCCACCCGTCTGTACCCCGCCGACCGAAACTCCCAACCACCCGCCGAGTTCCGTAGCTCGATGAGCCTTCGCCGCCTCCTGCCCCTCACCGTCCTCGCCGCGCTCACGGCGGCGGCGCCCGCCGTCGCCAAGTCCAACCTGACGATCCGCGGCGCCGGCTTCGGCCACGGCGTCGGGATGAGCCAGTACGGCGCCCTGGGCATGGCCAAGCAGGGCTGGACGCACGAGCGGATCCTCGCCCACTACTACACCGGCACCCAGCTCGGCGCGGCCTCCGGCGACGAGGTCGTCCGCGTGCTGCTCCAGTCGCCGCAGACCGCCACGTTCACCGGCGCCACCAACGCCGGCACGAAGAAGCTCGACCCGGGCAAGGTCTACGGCGCCCGGGGCGCGTCCGGCAACCGCGTCGAGCTCACCAACGCCGCCGGCCGGCGCATCGCCACCTTCGACGCCCCGCTGCGCGTGACCAACGCCGCGGACGAGCCGATCAAGCTCCGCGGCACGGCCGGCAACGGCGTCACCGACGGCACCTACCGCGGCTGGCTCGAGATCCGCCCCGGCGCGCTGGGCGAGACGCTGGCGATCAACGCCGTCGGCCTCGAGCAGTACGTGGCCGGCGTCGTCGCCAACGAGTCGCCCGCGTCGTGGCCGATGGAGGCGCTCGAGGCCCAGGCGGTGGCGGCGCGCACCTACGCGATCACCACCAGCCGCTCCGGCGAGAACGGCTGGGATCAGTACCCCGACACGCGCTCGCAGGTCTACCGCGGCGTCGTCGGCGAGCACCCGAACACCAACCGCGCCGTCAACGGGACGCGCGGCCAGATCGTCACCTACGGCGGCGAGCCGGTGACGACGTACTTCTTCTCGACGTCGGGCGGGCGCACGGAGAGCCCGGAGAACGTGTGGCCCGGCGCGGAGCCGCAGCCGTACCTCCGGAGCGTCGACGACCCCTACGACGACGAGTCGCCCTACCACCGGTGGGGACCGATCGTGAAGACCCGCGGGCAGGTCGAGCAGGCGCTCGGCTCGCTCGTCAAGGGCCGCTTCAAGCGGATCGCCATCACCCAGCGGGGCGATTCGCCGCGCATCGTCAAGGCCGCCGTGGTCGGCACGCGAGGGCGTACGACGGTGACCGGCGAGCAGCTCAAGCAGCGCTTCGGCCTGCGCGACACGTGGATCGCCTTCAACTCCGTCGTCACCGAGGTGGAGACGCCGGCCGCCGGCGATGCGCCCGCGGAGGGCGGCGCCGTCGCCGCGAGCATCGACCGCCCACGCGTGGTCGGCGAGGCGCGGCCGGGCAAGCCGGGAACGGATGTCGTGCTGCAGCGCCGCCAGGGCGGCCGCTGGGTGAAGGCGGGCGAGACCCGCCTGGGCACCACCCGCCGCTACAAGGTGGACCTGCCGGCCGCCGGCCGCTACCGCGTCGTGATCGGCGACGCGGTCGGGCCGGTCGTGCGCCTCGCCCCGTAGCCCTCAGCCGAGCCAGCGATTGCTCGTGTACGGCGGCAACGTCCGCACGAACAGCATGAGGATGACCGTGGAGCCGAAGTAGCCGTAGAGGCTCGCCACGGACTCGTGCTGAGCGGTCGCCGTCTGCCCGAAGGCGAGCAACCCGAAGACGAGCAGCGCCATCGCCAGGCAGGTCAGCAGGAACGGCTTGCGCTTGGAGGGCCGGAACTCACCGGCGACGAGGCTGGCGACGAGGAGCAGGAACACGAGGCCCTCGAGGATCGCGATGATCACCCATGCGGCCGAGGCGCCCGGGATCGTGCCGATGAAGGTGGCGTCGAACTGCTCGGCGAGAGCCGGCGGGATGTCGAAGTTGCCGTCGACCGCCTTCTCCCAGAAGCCGTAGAACATCAGGCCCCCGACCATCACGTAGAGGCCGACCAGCGCGAAGAGATACGCGACCTTGTCGAACGGGCTGGCCTCGACAGGGTCTCCCGCGTTCGGCGCGGATGCCGTCGGCGTGGTGCTCATCTGCTCTCCTTCGATAGGGGCGATTCGCTGCGACGGGCGGGGAGCGTATCGCGCCGAATGGGCGTCGGCGCCGATGCGCCCGCAGCCGGCTAGATTCCGTCTCCGTGCTGCGCGGGTTTCCCCGAGCCGCGCTGGTGGCGCTGGCGGTCGTCTTCATCGTCGGCGCGTTCCTGCGCTTCGAGAACGTCCAGGAGCCCAACGAGGCGCGCTCCAACGACGAGCGGGCGTACGTCGCGCTCGCGGCGAACCTCGCCGACCGCTTCCACTACGGCTACGGGAGCCGCGACACGACCGACCCGACGCACTGGCCCCCCGGGGCGCCGCTCTTCTTCGCCGGCGTCATGTGGGTCTCCGGCCAGATCCCGAACGCGCGGGACCCCGACGACCCCTGGGACGTGCCGGCCGTCTACCACGCGCAGGCCGCCGTCGCGTCGTTGACGATCCTCGCCGCGTTCGCCCTCGCGTTCGTCGTCGCGGGCGCCTGGGCGGGAGTGGCCGCCGCCGCCGTCACCGCGCTCTACCCACCGCTGATCTACCACACGAGCGACCTGCTCTCGGAGCCGCTCGGCGCCTTCCTGCTCACCTCCGGCCTGGCGCTGACCGCGTGGGGGATCCGAAGAGCGGCGTGGTGGAAGCTCGTCGCCGCGGGGGCGGTGCTCGGGCTCACGATCCTGACGCGGGCCGACCTCGCGCTCGTCCCGGGAATCGCGCTCGCCGTGGCGGGCGCGGTCGCCTGGCACCGCGCGGGGCGCGTCGCCGCGGGTCTGCGCAGCGCGGCGCTGGTGGGCGGCGCGGCGCTGCTCGTCGTTCTCCCGTGGACGATCTTCGCCTCGACGACGAAGGACGAGCTCGTCCCGCTGACCTCCGGCGGCGGCTCGAACTTCTGGATGGGCACCTACCTGCCGGGCGGCGGGACGCTGTTCGGCTCCAAGCGGGAGTGGACCGAGGCGGTCCGCGCCAACCATCCCGGCTACCGCGACACCTACTGGGAGGACATCCCGCAGGTCTACGTGCTGGAGGCGGTCGCCAGGCGCCATCCCGAGCTCGAGCGCGACGCGGCTCTGCGCAGGGAGGGCTGGGCGAACCTGCGCCGCTACGCGATCGGCCGGCCGGGGAGCTTCGCGAAGATGATGGCGGCGAAGGCGTGGCGGATGTGGGGCAAGCCGCCGACGGGCAGCGGCCGCGTCGCGAAGGCGTGGATCACGGCGCTGCACCTGGCCATCTGCGCGATCGCCCTGGCGGGGCTGCTGGCGGGCCTGGCGCTGACCCGCCGGGCGGAGCTGTGGCTGATCGCGCTCTCGCTCGCCTACGTGACGCTGCTCAACATGATCCTCGTCTCCGAGGCGCGCCACCTCGTGACGTCGATCCCGTCGCTGGCCGCGGGCGGCGCGGCGGGCATCGCCCTGGCGATCCCGATCCTCCGCGCCCGGCTTCAGCGGCGGCGCAGCCGCGATCCCGTGGCCGCCGCCGGCCTCTGACCCTCAGCCCGCGTACAGCCGCGAGAGCGTCTCGGCGACGCAGACCGGCTTCTCACCGCCCTCGACCTCGAACGTGCACGTCGTGGTGAGCTGGACGCCGCCGGGGACGTCCTCGACGTCGGTCACCTCCACCCGCATCCGCACCTTCGATCCGACCTTCAGCGGGGCCGGGAAGCGCACCCGGTTGGCGCCGTAGTTCAGCCCGAACGCCACGTTCTCGACGGTGTACATCTCGTAGCTGAGGCGCGGGGCGAGCGACAGCGTGAAGTAGCCGTGGGCGATCGTCCCCCCGAACGGCGTCTGCGCGGCGCGCTCGGGGTCGACGTGGATCCACTGGTGGTCGCCGGTCGCCTCGGCGAACAGGTCGATGTCCGCCTGGGTGACCTCGAGCCAGTCGCTGACTCCGAGCTCCTGGCCCACGCGCGACCGCAGGTCGTCGATTCCGTTCAGGGTGAGCATGGCGGCATCCTGCCAGCAGCACGGCCGGGGCGCGTCGCCTACGCTGCCGTGCGTGGCATCCGCTCCCCTGCTCGCGGTCGACGGGCCGTCGTTGATCTACCGGGCGTTCTTCGCGCTCCCCGACACCATCACCGACGACGAGGGCCGGCCGGTCAACGGGCTGCTGGGGATGGCGAACCTCATCCTCCAGGCCGTCGAGACGTACGAGCCGCGGGCGGTCGTGCTCTGCTGGGGCGCGGAGGCGGCGGTGTACCGCAAGGAGCTGCTGCCCACCTACCACGCCGACCGGCCCGAGGTCCCCGAGGACCTCGCCTGGCAGTTCGAGCGCGCCGGCGCCTTCTTCGCCGCCTTCGGCTGGCCGTCGCTCGGCCACGACACGCTCGAGGCCGACGACCTGCTCGGCTCGCTCGCCACCGTGGAGGTCGAGGCGGGCGGCGACGCCCTGCTGTTCACCGGCGACCGCGACATGTTCCAGTGCGTCGGCGAGCACGTCCGCGTGCTCTTCCCCGCCGGCAAGGGCGGGCCGGAGGTCGTCGGTCCGAAGGAGGTCCGGCGCAAGTACGGCATCCCGCCCGAGCTGGTGCCCGACTTCATCGCCCTGCGCGGCGACCCGTCGGACTCCATCCCGGGCGGCAAGGGCATCGGCGAGAAGACCGCCCGGGACCTGCTGCTGGAGCACGGCACGCTCGAGGGCGCCATCGCCAACGCGGTCCGCGAGCGCCCGCGCGTCCAGGCCGCGCTGCGCGACCAGGCTGCCGACCTGCGCGCCTACAAGGAGATCGCCACGCTCGTGCGCGTGCCCGTGGCGCGCCCGCCCGACGGTCCGACCGACTGGGCGGCCGCCGCCGAGGCGGCGCACGAGCACGGAATGCACCGGCTCGGCGACCGCCTCGCGGCCAGGGTCTAACGCGCCTTGCTGCGGTAGCGGTTCACGGCGAGCGGGGCGAAGATCGCCACGATCACCAGCGACCACACGACCGCGCCCCAGACGCTGTTGCCCGCCGGCGCGCCGATCCACAGCGCCCGCATCGCGTCGACCACGACCGTGAACGGGTTGATCTCCGCGAACCACTCCAGCGCGGCCGGCATCGACTCCACCGGCACGAACGCCGACGAGATGAACGTCAGCGGGAACACCGCGATGAACCCGACGGAGTTCGCCGCCTCCGGCGACTTGACCAGCAGCCCCAGGAAGGCGAACACCCACGAGAAGGCGTAGCCGAAGAGCAGCAGCAGCGCCACCCCGCCGACGATCTCGACGACGTTCGCGTCGAACCGGAAGCCGATGACGATCCCCGTGACGAGCAGGACGATCACGCCCAGCAGGTTCGTCACGACGTCGGCGAGCGTGCGCCCGGCGAGCACCGCGGGCCGGGCCATCGGCAGCGACCGGAAGCGGTCGATGAGCCCCTTGTTGAGATCCTCCGCGAGCCCCAGCGCCGTCACGAACCCGCCGAACGCGATGTTCTGGACGATGATGCCGGGGATCAGGAACTCGATGTAGGTGTAGCCCGGCGTCACGATCGCCCCGCCGAACACGTAGGCGAAGAGCA
>JANJUA010000147.1 GCA_024710825.1 Solirubrobacteraceae bacterium | reverse complement strand
CGGCTCACCGAAGGGTCTCGAACCCAGAACGCAGAAAGCCCGCAAATGCGGGCTTTCCGAAGCGGCTGAAGGGACTCGAACCCTCGACCTTCTGCATGGCAAGCAGACGCTCTAGCCAACTGAGCTACAGCCGCGAGAGGGTGCATGATAGCCGCCCTCGCAGCGCGACGCGCGACCGGGGTGGTCGAGGCTGGGGATCGAGCGGGTGGGCCGCGTCAGTCGCGCGACCGAGGACTCGGCAGCGGGGTGAGAGTGCGCTCGATCTCCTCGCGGCGGTGCTCGAGGAACGGCGGCAGCGCGACCGACTCGCCGAGGCGCTCCGGGTCCTCGTCGACCGCGAAGCCGGGCCCGCGGGTGGCGAGCTCGAACAGCACCCCGGACGGCTCGCGGAAGTAGACCGAGCGGAAGTAGAAGCGGTCGATGACCGGAGTCGGGCGCCCGCCCGCCTCGGCGACGCGCTCCTGCCACGCGTCGATCTCGTCGAGCCCGGCGGACCAGGCCACGTGGTGGACCGTGCCGGCACCCTGGAGCCCGCGGTCGGCGGGCGGCGGGTCGTAGGCGTACGTGCCGCCGCGGGCGCTGCCGCGGGCCTCGTAGGCGTCGGGCTCGTCGGGAAGCGGGCGGAAGCCGAGGACGTCGGTGAGCAGGTCGACGCTGCGCTCGGGCCGCGCGTTGTAGGCGCGGACGGCGTCGAAGCCCTGGATGGCGACCTCGCGCGGGACCTCCGGGTGGTCGGCGATAAGCGGGGCGTCCGGGACGTCGGCGACGAGCAGCTCGTGGCGCAGGCCCTCGGGATCGGCGAAGCCCAGGCCGGCGTCCGTGCGCTCGGTGGCCGTCTCCTCGGCGGCGAGGCGCTGCTCCCAGAAGTCGAGCGCGGCCGTGTCGGCGACCCGCCAGGCGACCGTGTGGACCATGCCCTGGCCGGCCCGGCCGACGTGCGCGCCGGGGTACTCGAAGAACGTCAGGTCCGCGCCGGGGCTGCCGTCCTCGTCGGCGTAGAAGAGGTGGTAGACGCTCGGGTCGTCCTGGTTGACCGTCTTCTTCACGAGGCGCAGTCCGAGGATGCGCGCGTAGAAGTCGACGTTGCGCGGGGCGTCGCCCGTGATCGCCGTGATGTGGTGGATGCCTTCGAGGCGCATGGGGGTCAGTCTCGCGCATCCGCACAACCTGGGCTCGTGGCTGCCGTTACGATCGCGTCCCAGCATGGACGCGCGACCGCTGAGCCGGGCACAGACGCTCACCGCGACGGTCGCGGCGGCCGGGATCGTGCAGCTGCCGACGGCGGCGATCGTCATGGCGCTGCCGACCATCCACCGCGAGCTCGGCACGTCGATCGCGGAGCTGCAATGGACGGTGACCGCGTTCATGATCCCGTTCTCGGCGCTGCTGATCGCCGCCGGACGGATCGCGGACATCTTCGGCCGGCGGCGCGTGCTGCTCCTCGGTTGCGCCCTGTTCGCGCTCGGCTCGCTGCTGGCCGCGATCAGCCCGGGAGTGGGGGTGCTGATCGGCGGGATCGCGCTGGCGGGGGTCGGCGGGGCGCTGCTGATGCCGTCGTCGATGGCGATGCTCACCGACGCGTTCACCGGTTCGCGGCGGGGCTTCGCCATCGGGCTGTGGGGTGCGGCCACCGAGCTCGTGTCGGGGGTCGGCGTGCTCGTCGGCGGCGTGCTGACGGGCGAGCTGGACTGGCGCTGGATCTTCGTAGTGTGCATCGCGTTCGCCGCGCTGATCGCGGTGCTCGCCGTGCGCGGGGCGCGGGAGTCGCGGGACCCGACGGTGCCGCGGGAGGTGGACGTCGCGGGCGTGGCGCTGCTCGGCGGCGCGCTGGTGACGCTGACGCTCGCGCTGATCCAGGGCTCGAGCTGGGGTTGGGGCTCCGCGGCGGTGGTGGCGCTGCTGGCGGCGGCCGCGCTGCTGTTCGCGGCGTTCGTCGTCGTCGAGCGGCGGTCGGCGCATCCGCTGGTGGACTTCTCGTTCTTCCGCCGGCGCAACTTCCTGGGCTCGACGATCGTGATCTTCGTGCTGGACTTCTCGTTCGGCGCGCTGCTGTTCTTCCTGCCGCTGTACTTCCAGGAGATCCTCGGCGACTCGCCGACGAAGGTGGGCGTCCTGCTGCTGCCGCTGACGGGGCTGATGGTCGTCGGCTCGCCGCTCGGCGGCCGGATCGCGGCGCGCGTCGGGCCGCGGCCGCCGATCGTGGTCGGGCTCGCGCTGATGGCGGTGGCCGTCTACCTGATCTCGACGCTCGACCTCGACACCGGCTACGCCCAGCTCTGGGCGCCGAGCGCGATGATGGGCCTCGGCGTGGGGCTGGCGCTGACGCCGATGAACCTGGCCGCGATGAACGCGATCTCCCGCGACCACGCGGGCGCCGCGTCGGGCCTGCTGGTGACGCTCAGCGGGCTGGGCGCGACGCTCGGCGTCGCGGTGACCGGCGCGATCTTCAACGAGCTGCTCGTCGAGCGCACGGCCTCGCTGGCCGGCGAGCGCGGCGTCGCCGTGAGCCGTGCGCAGGCGCAGGAGCTCGACGGCTTGCTGGCCGGCGCCTCGGGTGCGGAGCGGACGCTCGACGCGATCGCGGGCGGGCACGGCGCCGAGGTGATGGAGGCGGTGCGCGAGGCGTTCGTCAGCGCGCTCGGCTCCGCCCTGAAGCTCTCGGCGACGCTCGTGCTGATCGGCCTGGTCCTGGCGGTCGTCCTGCTGCGCCGCACCTCGCCGGCGGACGCCGCGCCGGTGGAGCCGGTCGTCGGCGCTCCGACGCCCCGACCGGCGCCCCGGGTGGGGGTGCCGGCGCCGAGCGAGGACCGGCCGAAGGCGACGACCGGAATCGAACCGGTGTAAACGGCTTTGCAGGCCGCTGCGTAACCACTCCGCCACGTCGCCACGTGGGCTGCCCATCAGCCTATCCGCCTCGGCCCCGAGACCGTTGCTACCCTACGGCGCACCCCAGGGCGATTAGCTCAGCTGGGAGAGCGCCGCCTCGACAAGGCGGAGGTCACTGGTTCGAGCCCAGTATCGCCCACTTCGCAAGAGCCCT
Organism: Solirubrobacteraceae bacterium; assembly: GCA_024710825.1. Lineage (GTDB taxonomy): Bacteria > Actinomycetota > Thermoleophilia > Solirubrobacterales > Solirubrobacteraceae > Capillimicrobium. Next base: position 191 of record JANJUA010000147.1, on the reverse strand, counting down.
GCTTCGGTGGGGCTTTTCGTGTCCCTTGGGGGCGCGTCGAGGAATGAATAGCAAAGCGCCGAGTCAAGTCCCAGGGCCCTGGGGTGCCAGGATCGGCCGGCTGCGCGCGGCGTCAGCACCCTGACCGCGAGCCGGCGCGGGTGCTCGAAGGCGGCGAAGTCGCCGATTTCGGCGGCCAGTCCGACCTGGCC
>JANJUA010000144.1 GCA_024710825.1 Solirubrobacteraceae bacterium | reverse complement strand
GCGTTGCTGCTGGCCGCAGGGCTCGCCTCGCAGTCCGGCAAGCTCTCCGACGTCCAGCGGAGCGGCACCGTCGCGTTCCTCCCCGACGAGGCCGAGTCCGTCGCCGCGCTGGAGGCCGGCAAGCGGTTTCCGTCCGGCGAGCTGACGCCGGCGGTCGTCGTGCTGAGCCGCGACGGCGGACTGCGCGACGTCGACCGGCGCCTGGCCCGCGCCGTCGCCGGCGAGGCGGAGGGCGGGCGGGTGCAGGAGTCCGACGACGGCGCCACCGCGATCGCGTTCGTGCCGATCCGGGCGCCGGGCGGCAGCGACGAGGTCAAGCAGACCGTGGAGGATCTGCGCGACCGCCTGGCCGCCGAGCGCGAGCCGGGGCTCGAGACCGCGGTGACCGGGGCCGCCGGGTTCAGCACCGACCTGTCGGCGGTCTTCCAGGGCCTCGACACGCGGCTGCTGGCGATCACCGGGACCCTCGTCCTGCTGCTGCTCGTCCTCATCTACCGCTCGCCCGTCTTCTGGATCGTCCCGTTCTTCACGGTCCTGATCGCCGAGGGGGCCGCTCGCGGAGCCGGCGCCCTGCTCGGGGAGGCGGGGCTGGCGATCGACGGCCAGTCCTCGGGCATCCTCTCCGTGCTCGTCTTCGGCGCGGCGACCGACTACGCGCTGCTGCTCGTGGCCCGCTACCGCGAGGAGCTGCATCGCGAGCAGGACACGCATGCGGCGATGCGCGTCGCGCTGCGAGGCGCGGCGCCGGCGATCCTCGCCTCCGGCGGCACGGTGGTCCTCGGCCTGCTCACCCTGCTCGCGGCGAGCGTCAGCTCGACACGCGCGATCGGGCCGCTCGGGGCGGCGGGCGTGGCGATCGCCGTCGTCCTCAGCGTGACGCTGCTCCCGGCCACGCTGCTGATCGTCGGCCGGCGCGCGTTCTGGCCGTTCGTCCCGCGGGTGGGGGACGAAGCCGGCCGCGGCGTCGGGCGCCGCGTGTGGCGCCGGCTCGCGCGGCGCATCGCGGCTCGGCCGCGGCGGATCTGGCTCGGCGCCACCGCCGTGCTCGCCGTGCTCGCGCTCGGGCTCACGGGGCTCGACACGACGCTCACCCAGGAGGAGCAGTTCCGCGACGAGCCCGAGGCGGTGCGCGGCCAGCAGCTCCTGGCGGAGTCGTTCCCGAAGGGGCAGTCCGCGCCCGCCACCGTGATCGTGCCCGACCCGGCGGTCGTGCCGCGGGTGCGCGCCGCGCTGGAGCGCGAGGAGGGCCTCGTCGCGTCGGTCGGCGAGGCGGAGGAGGGGCCGCCCGGCGCGCAGCTGCAGGTGGTGCTCGCCGTCGACCCGTTCGACGAGGAGGCCGTCAACGCGACCCCGCGGCTGCGCGAGGTGGTGGCCGAGGCGGGCGGCGAGGAGGCGCTCGTCGGCGGCCAGTCCGCCCAGTCCTACGACCTGCGCGAGGCGGCGCGCAGCGACAACGTCACCGTGCCGCCGCTGACCCTGCTCGTCGTGCTGGCCGTGCTCGTGGTGCTGCTGCGCGCGATCGTCGCGCCCGTGCTGCTGCTCGCCACGGTGGTGGCCTCCTTCGCCGCGGCGCTCGGAGCGGGCGTCGTGCTGTTCTCGCTGCTCGGGCTGCCGGCGGTCGACCCCACCCTGCCGCTGCTGGCGTTCGTCTTCCTCGTCGCGCTCGGCGTCGACTACAACATCTTCCTCATGGCCCGCGCGCGGGAGGAGTCCGAGCGCGAGGGCACGCGGCGCGGAATCCTCTCCGCGCTCGTCGCCACCGGCGGGGTCATCACGTCCGCCGGCATCGTGCTGGCCGGGACGTTCTCGGTGCTCGCCGTGCTGCCGCTCGTCGTGCTCACCGAGCTGGGCGTCGTCGTCGCCTTCGGGGTGCTGCTCGACACGCTGCTGGTGCGGTCCGTGCTGGTCCCGGCGTTGGTCCGCGACATCGGCCCGCCGGTGTGGTGGCCGTCGTGGCTCGGGCGCTCCAGATAGCCTGCGCGCCCTCGTGCGCATCTTCAGCGGCATCCAACCCACCGGGCGCAAGCACCTGGGCAACTACATCGGCGCCATCCAGCACTACGTCGCGGGCCAGGACCGGGGCGAGGGCATCTACTGCGTCGTCGACCTGCACGCGACGACCGTCGCCTACGACCCGGCGGATCTGCGCGCGCGGCTCTACGACACCCTGGCGATCCTCGTCGCCTCCGGGCTGGACCCCGACCGCTGCGTGCTCTTCCGCCAGTCCGACGTGCAGGAGCACCCGGAGCTGGCGTGGCTGCTGGCGTCGGTGACGGCGTGGGGCGACCTCAACCGGATGCACCAGTTCAAGGAGAAGTCCGGGGCGCAGCGCGACCTCGTCTCCGCGGGGCTCTTCACCTACCCGGTGCTGATGGCGGCGGACGTCCTCGCCTACCGCGCGACGCACGTGCCGGTCGGCGACGACCAGCGCCAGCACATCGAGCTGATGCGCGACATCGCCGAGCGCTTCAACGCGCGCTTCGGCGAGACGCTCGTGGTGCCGGAGGGGACCTATCCGACGGTGGGCGCGCGGATCATGGACCTCCAGGAGCCGACGCGGAAGATGTCGACGACCGGCGGCACGCCCGAGGGCACGGTGTACGTGCTCGACGACGCCAGGACGATCACGAAGAAGATCAAGCGCGCGGTCACCGACTCGGACGATCCGCCGACGATCCGGCGCGGCGGGCCGGAGAAGGCGGGCGTGACGAACCTCCTCGAGATCCTGGCGGCGGCACGCGGGACGACGGTGGACGAGGCGGAGGCGTCGCTCGCCGGCGCTCGCGGCTACGGCGATCTCAAGGCCGCGGCGGCCGAGGCGGTCGTCGCGCTCCTGACGCCCGTGCGCGAGCGCTACGAGGAGCTGCGCGGCGACGAGGACGCGCTCGAGGCGATCCTCGAGACCGGCGCGGGCAAGGCGCGGGCGCTGGCGTCCGCGACGCTGGCCGACGTCCGCCGCGTCATGGGCGTCGCCCGGCCCGGCTGAGCCGCCGCGCTCGGATCCCGCCGACCGGGGCGGCACCGTTGCGCCATGTCCGTCGCCGAGCTCGAGCTCGACCTCGACGTCTTCACGGGCCCCTTCGACCTCCTGCTCGCGCTCGTGCTGCGCGAGGAGG